>JAHFHD010000081.1 GCA_023247075.1 Candidatus Omnitrophota bacterium
TTTTAATTCTAATTTTTATGACTTGTGGATTAAAAACCAGTTCCGCGGAAATGTCAGGGATTTTGAAGAAGCAGTACGTGAACATTTACTTTCTGAAAAAATGCGAGCTCAACTTTTGGTTGATGTCCCAGAAAAAGAGCGTGAAGGCAAATGGATTCCAAAATTCATCAACCTAATTAAAGAAGCCCACGTCGAAGATTACACGAAGCAAAATAACGCAAGTAGCTAAAAACTACTTGCGCCTGCCCATTACCCGCATCAGAAGCAAAAACAAATTAATAAAATCAAGGTAAAGTTTAAGCGCGCCAAGAAGAGCTATTTTTTGGGTCATTTCCTGAGAGCCAAAACCTTGGCGATGAATTTGTTTTAATTGCTGCGTGTCATATGCCGTCAGACCAATAAAAATAGCGACGCCTGCATAGGTCAAAATCCAATAGAGCACAGAACTTTTAAAGAATAAATTCACGAGCGAGGCGAGAATAATTCCAATGAGCGCCATTGCGCAAAAACTTCCAGCAGACGTCAGATTGCGCTTGGTCACAAAACCATACACACTCACCAAAGCAAATGTCCCTGCTGTTACCATAAATGTAAGAGCGATTGAAGCGCCCGTGTAGACTAAAAAAATGGTTGAAAACATCACGCCATTTAAAGTCGCGTAAATACTGAATCCCACGGTTGCCGCCATCACGGAAAGCTGTGCAATGCGACTTGAAAGCCACATCACAATGCCGATTTGGATGAATACAAGCACCAGCATTGAAAATGTGTTTTGCATCAGTGCTGCCATCACGCTAGGAGTCTGAGCCACCCATGCAGCCACAAAACCTGTAAGCGCTAACCCCATCGCCATCCAGAAGTAAACTTGCGTCAGAAAACTACGCTCAGAAACTTCTACCCTGCTAAGACCGATTTGAAAAGGCTGATTCTGTTCCATTTTAATTCCTCCAGTTGATTTTATTCTTTTTCTATTTCTTCTTTTTTATTTTCTTCCTTTTTATTTTTTTCCGGTTTAACTGCACTCACACTATTCTCAGGCAACGCTTCAACGCTCTTGGCTTCTAAACCTGACGAAAGTGGAGTGCCTTCTACCAAATCTGTAGGCGCTTCTTTGTCCAGCGTTCGCTTGATGCTGTCTGGAATATTCCACCCGACTACAATACCATTATCAAACATAATTTCCTCAAAACGAAGCCAGCGAAACTCAGAATAAATCCAAAGCTCAATCAACCGTCCATCCTTAACATAGCCATGAGTTTTCTCAGGCGCCCCAACACTCAAAAGCACCTGTTCTTTGGTCATGCCATGCGTTATGGTTTTGCCAGAAATAGCTTGAACCACTTCGGGTTTTAGCCCTGGATGGGAACGAATGTATTTAGTTCCTGCTGATGCACAGCCATTTGTCAGAATTAAAACTGACAATAGAAACATCCAATTTTTCATCACTCTCCCAGACCTCGTGAAATTAAACTTTTGACTTGTTATTTACTAAAAATGACGTAACGGATGTATTTTACGACAAATAACTGATTTAGGAATAGGAAATTTCATCCTTAAGCTCATTGGGATTGTCCAGCCGGGGTGAAAAATAAGGTGCAAGGTACTCACTCATTTTCAAAATTGCTTCTTCAATTCCCCGTGCAAACTCATCCTTTTGGAACCACACCTCCATTGAAGCAGCGGCTTTTTTCCAAAAATCTTCCGAAACTTTGCCATGAACCCCCTGGTCACCAATGATTGCGAAGCGCCTTGATTTTAGATGCATAAAAATCAAAATGCCGCTTCTTTCCTTTGTATTGGCCATGCCCAATTTCTCGAACATCCGGTGAGCGTGCGTTTTTACGTCGCCATTTTCTCCTCCCACAAGATGAACACGTATTTCACAGGTTGATTTCTTTTCAGCAGACCTAATCTCTTGAACAATTCTCTTTTTTTCTTTCGATGAAAAGAAAAAAATAGGTTCCGACCTACGGGTAGTTTTAATCATTGAATCACCATCCTCCGCTTGCTCCTCCCCCACCAAATCCACCACCTCCACCGCCGCTAAATCCGCCGCCGTTAAAACCTCCATACCCTGAACGCGAACCATAATAACCGCCGCTTGAAGAAAGTCTTGAATAAAACAGAATTCGAAAAATTAAATTGAGCAGGAATAAGAGCAGTGCAAAACGAATCCACCATTCAATAAAATGGTATCGGTCTGAATGCTGCCAGTGACTTCCAAGATATGCACTGTACCGAACAAAGTCAAAAATCACAATCAACAGAAGAAGTGCTGCGCCCCATTTCATGAACAAAACATTTTGATGCTTGGCCGCTTCTTGTTCAAGCTCTGCCGTGTTTTTCATTTCATCGCTAGAAGCATCGCTCATGATTGCTTTCACAATCATTGCGACGCCGCCCAAAATTCCATCATCAAACCGTCCCGCTCGAAAGGAAGGCGCTATGACCTGGTCAATAATTTGATGAGCGACAATATCTGGCAAACGACTTTCAAGTCCATACCCGACTTCAATTCGAACTTTTCTGTCGTCCTGGAAAATGAGGAGGATGATTCCATTGCCTTTTCCCTTCTGACCGATTTTCCATGTGTCTGCAAGACGAATTGAGAAATCTTCCAGAGAAGCGCCGTCCAAGCTCCTGAAGATTGCAATCACGATTTGATTTGTCGTGAGGCGTTCATAGTTTCCAAGATCATGTTCGAGTTGAAAGCGGGCATGTTCAGACAAAAGTCCCGCCTCATCTGTCACATACCCAGTTGGTTTTTTTGGAATGTCAAGCGCACCGAGCTGCGCAGGAGTCACAAGGAACAAATAGAATAGAAGACAAAATTTTAGGGAGCGCAGCACGTGTTTTAAAACTTCACCTTTGGCGCGGCAGCGGCACCTGCTTCAGCTTCAAAATAGGTTTTGGCTTTTAGACCCATCACCCCCGCAATCAGGCTGCTTGGAAACATCCGAATTTTGGTGTTAAATTCCCGGCTTGCAAAATTAAATCTCATTCGTTCCACAGTAATTCGGTTTTCCGTTCCTTCAAGCTGGGTTTGCAAAGCCAAGAAATTTTGATTCGCTTTTAAATCCGGATATTTCTCAACCACAACTAGGAGCCGGCTCAAAGCAGACGTGAGCGACCCTTGAAGTTCTTGAAACTGTTTCATGGTTTGGGGATTACTGACCACGTCGCTAGAAACCTGAAGTGAGGAAATCTTTGACCGCGCTTCCACAACGCCTTCAAGCGTTTCCTGTTCATGTGCCGCGTAACCTTTCACCGTTTCAACCAAATTTGGAATTAGGTCCATTCGCCGCTGGTAGACATTTTGTACCTGGGCCCAGGATTCAGAAACTCCTTCGTCAGCTTTTACAAGTCCATTGTAAATTCCACTGACCCACATACCCACTAGCAAAATTAATCCAATTAAAATACCAACCACAATCAAAACTTTTTTTCCCATAAATCATCCCTTTCTTCCAGCTGTGTCATTCTGAGCGGAGCCCTGCAAATTTATTTTTCGGGGCGGAGTCGAAGAATCTAGCAAACACTAGATCCTTCACCCTGCGGGCTCAGGATGACAAGTGTTTTACTAACTTTAAGACGTTAAAGCAATAACCTTCAACCAACCACTTTCAACAGAATTTCAACTCCAACTCGATTGCAAAAATCACCGAACCGCTCGGAAGCAATTCGTTTTCTTTTGAACTCCTGAAAAACTGGAGTCAGCCTTTTGAGTAAATCATCTTTTGGCACACCTTCTAAAAATAATTTGTTTAAACGTGTCCCATCAAAGCTGCCGCCCAAATAAATGTTGTAAGTGCCAACTGCACGACCAACCAAACCAATTTCTGAGGAATAGGGCCGGGCACACCCGTTCGGGCAGCCAGTCATCCGAATCGTAATCGTTTCTTGAGCAAGGCCCAGCTTTTCTAATGCTGATTCAAATTCATCAATCAATGATGGAAGCACTCGCTCAGCTTCTGTAATTGCAAGCCCGCAAGTTGGAAGAGCAGGGCAAGCCATGGAATGTTTCCGAGCATTTGAAAGTTCACTCGGAAGCTGGACTCCATTTCGACGTAAAATATTCTCGACCAGATTTTTGTCATCTTGCTTCAGATTGCTGATGATTAAATCCTGCGTTGCCATCAAAAATACAAGCGTTTGAAACTGGGAAACAATTTCCCTAAGAGCAGTTTTAAGTTTCACCTGCCCCATGTCAGCAATTCGGCCGTTTTCTATTGAAATGCCGAAATAAAATTTCCCGTTCCCCTCTTCATGCCACCCCAAGTGATTTTCATAACCTTTCCATTTGATTGGGTGGTGGGGTGCCAGTTTTTTCCCATACCACGTTTCTACCTCTTTGCGAAACCAATCAAGCCCGCGGTCGTGAATGAGGTATTTCATGCGTGCATGTTTACGGCTCACTCGGTCACCGAAATCACGCTGGACCAGCACAATTGCTTTTGTGACAGCAAGTAATTCTTCCGGCGTCACAAAACAAAATAGGTCCGCAAGCCTTGGGAAAGTTTCCGCCGACCCATGGCTCATTCCAAGCCCGCCTCCCACAAGTAAATTAAATCCTGCGAGGGTTCCCGCTTTAATTTCCGGAACAATGCCAATGTCATTGGTGTACGCATCGACGCAATTGTCGTCCGGAAATGCCAAAGCAATTTTAAATTTCCGCGGCAAATAGGTCTTTCCATAAATAGGTTCATTGTCCTCGACTTTGGACACCTTTTCGCCATTCAGCCATATTTCATGGTAGCTCTGTGACCTAGCAAGAAATTGGTCTGAAACAGCTTTCGCATATTCATAAACTTTCACTTTCAAACGGTCGTTAGACGGCGCCGGACACCCCATCACGTTCCGGACAATGTCACCGCATGCACCCGACGTAGTGCCAAGCTCTCGATTGATGCCCCGAATCACTGCCTTTGTATTCTGCTTGAGAACACCATGAAACTGAAGTCCCTGCCGCGTTGTAATTCTGAGCGTGCCATTGCCGTATTGATTGCTTAAAGCATCATGAACGAGGTACTGCTTCGCTGTGAGGCGCCCACCTGGAATCTTGGACCTGACCATCACACTGTAAAGAGGTGCTTCACCCTGCTTCCTACGTAGGACACGTTGGTCCCGGTCATCCTGCTGGTAAATCCCGTGAAATTTGAGGAGTTGAGTCGTCTCGCGTTCAAAAAGAGCTTTCTCATTTGAAAGCTCTTCCATTATGGTACCGCGAAGATACCGACTGTCTTCCTTGGCTTGCTCGTGAGGGGGTTTCATCTTTTCACATAAATTGATTAATATGGTACTCGAGTTAGTATTCAATTTGAACATAAAAAAAGTAGCTATTAAAAACTGCCTTTTTTATTTTCCCATTCGCCTCACCTCAGGAAAAAAGGTGTCTATTTAGCTTTATGAAGTGATTTTTGACTTTTTGTCATTCCCGCGACACGTCTTACGAGTGCGCGAAAGCGCGAAGCGGGAATCCAGGTTCTGGATCCCCGACACTTTCGGAGAAGAACGTCGAGTTCTTCCCGAAAAGTGCTCCGCGCACAGGCGCGAGCGTAAAAGATTTCGGGGATGACAAGCCTGTATGAACTTCTTTAATTGACTAAACAGTTACGAAAAAAGTGTGAGTTTTTTGATGAGTGCAAGCATCTCTGGCATTGAACTTTGAAGTCCGCCCTTTTCAACAAAAATTGGTGCTCCCCATTTTCTGATTTCGCTAATATTGTCTGAGGCCGTTGAGTCAATAAAAATGATGGTCGGAACATGAATACCAGCGCGGCTTGTGTCCCGGTAAAGCTCGATTCCTGTCCGCACCGGCATTTTAATGTCAAGAACCATGCAATGCGGAATCTCAGATTGAATGAATTGAAACCCCTGAAGACCATTTTGCGCAGTTCGAATAGAAAATTGCGGGTCACGGCGGGCGCCAAAATAGTCTTGAAAAGCTTCTAAAATTTCTGCTTCATCATCCACGACAAGCAGTTTTAGCGGATTTGGAAATTGTGAAATACCAAAAACTACTTTTCGAAATTCCTTTTCTGCAATTGGAAACATAATTTCATGGTCCCATGCAAATCCATTTTCCTCACTCTTACCCAACGCAACAAATTTGACCTTTGCCCCATTTATTCGAAGCTGCTTAAGTTGTAATGTCTCCCGCTCTCCCATCCATCCCCGCTCGAAAAAAATGTAGTCAAACACGTGACCCTTTAAATCCTTCACGATTTCCCTTGCGCGAACTACAATTGGGGCAGATTCGGTTCCTTGAAAATATGAAGTGATGACTTCGATGGCTCTTTGATTGTCGGTTGCAATCAGAATGGATTTTTTTGGCATGATTCGATTTGATGGATTAGTACGCTGTTCATCAGATTCGAATGAGAATCGAGATTGCTTTGTCAACCTTTGGCCATGACTGAATCAATTTCGGAACTTCATTTGAACTTGACGAACGAGGCCTTAAATTTCGTCAGCTCCAAGCAGCTTATTTACTTCGGACAGTAAATAATTAAGATCAAATGGTTTTTGGATGAACACATCACGCCCAAGTTCCTCTGCTTGATCAATGAGCGCTTGATCCACATACCCAGTATTGACGATGACTTTTGTCAGCGGAGAGCTTTCTTTTGAAATTTTGAGAACAAGAAGTCCGGACATGTCGGGAAGTTTGATGTCAAGCAGCATCACATCAGGTCTTTCGCGCTTGAGAAGTTCAATTCCTTCTTCCCCGCTGTCCGCCGTAAAAACCGTAAAGCCCTCTTCCTCAAAAAACCCCTGCACTTCTTCCAAGATCCCGTTCTCATCATCAACAACCAGGAGTTTTGCAGGCATTCTCAGGTATTCAAGCGCTTCCTCAACTGTTCTTTTTCTTCCGCGAGTTTAATCGGCAAACGATTTCCAAAAGTTGCGAAAAATTCATCCTGCAACTTCAGGTCTTGAAGCCACTCCTTTCGATCAATTGAAAACAGAGCTTGAACATCATTTGGAGTGAGCGGAAGATCGCTTAAATCAATACTCCCTGATTTTGGTAAATAACCAATTGCGCTTTGTTCCGCTTCCACATTTCCTTCAACGCGTCCCAAAATCCATTCAAGGACGCGCAGATTGTCGCCAAAGCCCGGCCATAAATACCGCCCTTTGTCATCGGTTCGGAACCAGTTGACGTGAAAAATCTTGGGTGCCTTCGACAATTTTTTACCCATCTCAAGCCAATGCGCCCAATAGTCTGCCATGTTGTAGCCGCAAAAAGGAAGCATTGCCATTGGGTCGCGCCTAACTTCGCCGAGCGTGCCAACTTGAGCTGCCGTTCGCTCCGAAGCCATTTGAGCTCCGACATAAACACCATGCTGCCAATTGAAGCTTTCATAAACAAGCGGGGCAACTCTGGCGCGTCTTCCGCCAAAAATAATGGCTGAAATCGGAACGCCAGTTGGGTCATTCATCTTTTCTGTGTACGTAGGACATTGCGCAACTGGCGCTGTAAAGCGACTGTTTGGCTGCGCACCAAGTACAGGCTTACCATCTGCATCTTTCATTCCAGGCCGCCAGGCATTTCCCTTCCAATCAATGCCTTGTGCCGGTGGATTGCCATCACCACCCTCCCACCACACTGTTCCATCAGGAGCAAGAACCACATTGGTGTAAATGGTATTTCGTTTCATTGTTTCCATCGCAACTTGATTGGTAACAGAATTTGTTCCGGGCAACACGCCAAAAAATCCATTTTCAGGATTGACTGCGCGAAGTTCTCCCTGATTTCCAATTCGAAGCCAGGCAATGTCATCGCCCACTGTCCAGATTTTGTAGCCCTTATGCTTAAGACCTTTTGGAGGAACAAGCATGGCGAGATTGGTTTTGCCACAGGCGCTTGGAAATGCAGCAGTGATGTATTTGATTTCGCCATTCGGTTTTTCAATTCCGAGAATGAGCATGTGCTCAGCCATCCAGCCTTCGCGCCGGCCAAGCCAGCTCGCGATTCGAAGTGCAAGACACTTTTTTCCAAGCAGGACATTACCGCCATAACCGGAACCGACACTCCAAATGGTATTGTCTTCTGGAAAATGAAGAATGAGCCGCCGGTCAACATTTAAATCAGCTTTCGAATGAAGTCCTTTTGTGAATTCACCGTCGCTGCCAAGCTGCTCAAGCACTGCTTTCCCCATACGCGCCATGATGCGCATATTGAGCACAACATAAATACTGTCCGTCAGCTCAATTCCAATTTTACTAAAGGGGGAACCAAGAGGGCCCATGCAGAAAGGAATTACATACATGATGCGGCCGCGCATGGAGCCTTTGAAAATAGCGCGCGCTTTTTCATAGCCAGCTTCAGGCGTCATCCAATTATTGTTAGGACCAGCGTCTTCTTTTTGCTTAGTGCAAATAAATGTAAGGTGTTCGACACGCGCGACATCATTGTGCGCAGTCCGGTGCAAATAGCATCCAGGTAATTTTTCCTGATTGAGCTCAATCAACTCACCCGTTGAGAGCGCTTCTTTTTCCAAACGTTTTTTTTCTTCGGAAGATCCATCGCACCAAACGATTTTGTCCGGCTGGCACAGCTGGGCCATTTCCTCGACCCAATTAAGGAGAACTTTATGATTGGTTGGTTTTTGCTGCGCCACTACTTCCTTCATGATGATTTTCCTTTCGTCATTAATTACTTCAATCGTACACTTGAGAATTATAAGGTGTTAATTCTATCACGGATGTCTTTTCCCGACAATAAGGATGATTGATTCTTTATTTGATCGAAACTCTTGCACGATTTTCTCAACACTTGGCCAAGCCTGAGTGGGGTTTCCCCCCATGAAAACCATTTGCTCATAAATCGGCTTCAGATTGCGCTCGCTGTCAAGGTCAAACACTTGGCGGCCTTTTGAATCTTTGATAAATTCGAGATCGCGTTCCGGAATTTGAGCAAGAATTGAAAGGCCTTGTTTCTCAATCAGGTTCACTACATCCACATAATCCTGCGCACTTTTTGGGGAAACGATGAGAAAACCAGGATCGCCGTAGCGGACTACAAAAGCGCTCGACTGAGCAAGTGAACGAGTCCAATCTGTAATCAAAAAAATCCCTTGAAATTTTCCCTCGTGAGTTTCATCTGCAAACTTCCACCGACTGCGTCCGTGCGGCCATGCTTCCAAATAACCCGCGACCTGGGCGGCAAACACTTTGTCCGCCTCGGTCCAGCCTGTGACTGATAGTGTTGAATGATTTCTTGAATTCTTGGGCGCAAAAATGTTCGGCCAGATGGCTGCGATTTCACGCGCCACCATCTCTTCATAGACCGGAGAAATGGGGTGGGCAAACGCTAAATGATTTGTCCAATTAATGGGGGTAATGAGAATAGCAAGTAAAAAAAATAAAATGTGAATTTGATTTGCTATTGATTTTGATGTCATTGGCTTATTTTAATCGCAAAAGGAATGAACTACAATGACTCAGAAGCGAGAAATCACGAAAGATGAATACTTGATGAATTTAGATTACACTCAAGCCGCTTGGCCGAGTTTTTGGCTGACGCGGGCGTTATTGAGTGCGTTGCCAACTGCATAAACAGTTTTGTAGTCGATTTCGATGCCGCCATTAATTGAGTGGATTCCAAAAGCTGCGAAGAGCCGCTTCCTGTCTGTCAGACCAAGCAGCGGACCAAACACATTTGCAAATAGCCCCGCGTAGGATTCATAGCCAGATGCAACATGCATCTTAAAGAAATCTGATTCTTGAATTTGCATTCCATTGGTATAAGCAACAGCAGTCCGCTCAAGCTCTACTTGGTGACGTTCGGTAAAATAAGCTTTAAGTGCTGCCATTTGTTCAAGCCCATTGATTTCAATAACATATGGCGTTTGAATAGTTCGAGCGTCAACCTTACCCTTCATGCCAATCGTCGCAAAACCCCACGGCTGTCTGAGTTGAGAAGAAATGGTTTCGGCAATGACTGGGTCAATGTGGTGAATCTGAATTGCTTGCTCAAACCGACGGGCCACGTGGTCGCGGATGTCTTCAGCAGTAGTCTCTGAACCATAAATCGATTCGGCTAAATGAGCAAGCAACTCATCCCCCAGGAGCCGGATGACTTGCTTCAGAATCGAATCTTCAGAAGCGGCTTGGCTGTCGCGCAAATTTTCAAGAACAGCTTGAAGTGTTGGGTTCAGATGCATTGATTCGTGCAAGAATTTTTTGCGCAACAGAATGCGTCCAGTCTCATTCTTCAGAGCCCCATTCAACACGGACTGATTGATTAACATAACGTGTTTGCCATCACGCACATCTGCCTCAGCAAAAATG
>JAHFHD010000017.1:0-1161 GCA_023247075.1 Candidatus Omnitrophota bacterium
GTATGTCGAGCAACTTGCAAAGATGGCAGAAACGAATGCAATCAATCTTAATATTTGTTTTATGACGCTTGTGCCAATGACTGCTGACGAACTTGATGAATTAAATGAAATGTATGACGAATGGCTCAGCCGCAATGAAAGTACCGCGCAGTCTCGGGACGGCTCTGAGCTTGAATTTAAACTCACGCGCGACGACGTCAATTTTCTTAAAAACCACGGTCTTCAGTTTTAGGGCTTCAGTATTTTCAAGTCAAAAAATACTTGTTTCCACAGGTAGAGATGTGTCTATACACTTGTGCACGGCGAGTCTCTCTTGCGTTCGCAAGCTTTTTAATTTCCCTCCTTCTTTTGATTGGCTCTCCTGCATATGGCGAAACAATCGACCATTCTGACTGGAATCAATTTTTAAAGAAATATGCCGCGAGCGGACGCATCAGTTATACAGCCATTCAGGACCGGAGCCTTCTTCAAACATACCTCGATTATTTAGCGCAGCTAACCCCAGATTTTTTGGGGACGCTGAACCGGGAATCTAGAATTGCGTTTTGGATTAATTTGTACAATGCAGTGGTCATTTCTCAAGTTTTGAATCATCCAAGGATTAAAGGCGTTGAAGAAATCCCAGATTTTTTTAAAGCGCCAGTTGTTCACGCCGCTCAAGTGGATTTGAGCCTTGATGATTTAAAAAATGAGGTGCTTCGAAAAGGATTTCGGGACGAACGGATTTTATTTGCTCTGGTCTCTGGCCGCATGGATTCGCCAAAGCTATTGGCTGAGGCCTACGTGGGGGAGCGACTTGAAGAACAACTTGATTTTGGGGTGCGGCAATTCGTGGATGACGAAACGTTTAACCAAATTCAAATCGGTGCGCGAATCATAATTCTTTCGCGAATATTCGCTGATGGCGGAGAAGATTTTTTACTTCGTTATGGGTCACTAGAAGGGCCGCGAGGATTTTCCAAGACAGAAGCTGCCGTCATTAGCTTCATTTTAAATTATGAGCGTGACGCTGAAAAGCGCCTGTATCTCTATGATGGCAAATATAAAATCCAATACCACGCAAGCGATTCCCGGCTCAATCAGGCTGGTGAGATTTTTGGATGAATGTGAATTAATTAAAAGTAGATGCTGTACTTTCTAGTGTATCCTGAATATGATCTA
>JAHFHD010000017.1:1171-27894 GCA_023247075.1 Candidatus Omnitrophota bacterium
TGAATTTATTCAAAATAACGGGGCGTCCTGCAAAACCTTTCGGGCCGCAGGACGACCCCGAGATGAACAAAGTGAATTTTTCGTCCTTCAACAAACTCAGGCTTTACTGAGTTTGTTGAAGCAACGGGGCGTAGCTCAGCTGGCTTAGAGCACCTGCTTTGGGAGCAGGGGGTCGGAGGTTCAAATCCTCTCGCCCCGAATTTTATATGAGGGTCTAAACTACTCAACCTTCAGCCGATTTAAAAAAGTCTGCTGAATTTTACGGGAAGATCAGAAATCACGAGGAAGCTTTATAGTCTTTACTGACCTAAAACTTCAAAATCGTAAGATTGTCATTTTCACAATCCTAATTTATTTGGGTCTATTTTAATTATTTTAATTTTAATTATTGACCCTAGTAAAATTTTGCGGTACATTAATATTCAGTTAATTAAAACTTTGTTCGAGATAAAAAAATTCAATATTTTTGTAAAGTGCCGATAACGTGAGTAAATGATGCCCGATTACCAGGGCGAAAAAGAAATGGGGTGAAGCATGTGGAATAAAATTAAATCTCAAGTACTAAAATCAGTGGCCAAAATTCTATTTTCATTTAGCATATGTCTTTTCACAACTTCACTTGCATACGCAGCAATTGCGGTTGAAAACCGAACAGGTGTTATAAGTATTACAACGCCCGATGGAAATGTTGTTACGGTTGAGGCAAGTGACCCTTTACCCAGTATTTCCAGTGGTGCTACCATTGAAGTGATTTCAGGTACCGCTGATATTTCCGCAACAGGCAGTGACACAATAAACGTTATTGTGAATGATTCTACCGTGACCGTTGACAGTGGGGATAGTGTTTCAGTTACTATTGGTACAGGTGGTACGGCAGTTCTTGATGTGAAGACAGGAAATGTTTCAGTTCTTAAAGCAGATGGCACAACGCAGGAAGTTACAGCAGGGGGCACTGTTGCTATGCAGGCGCAGACGCCTGTGTCGACTGAGGAAGGTATAAATATTCCGGCGTTAAATCCTGCGAATGATTCACAAACTCTTGCCAAAGGGTACTAAGATTAGGATTGAGTAATGTGTAATGGCAACTTATGTTCATTCAAGCATAAAGGGGGTTAAGATGATTGTGCCGCGATTGGTAGCGAAGAAACGTTTTGCGTTGAGTGCTTTATTTTTGTTCGTCTGCGTGTTAATTTCTTCGAAATCTTCTTTGGCAGATGTTGCACCTCAGATTGCAAGTCCGGAGCAGGTGCCAGTACCAAGGCATCGGCTTCCGCAACAAAATGAAGGAGGGCTTCCAGTCGCAGGCGGAGGGGGATTTGCGGGACAGGTGAATAACTGGTTTGGACGCGTTCAAAATCAGCTTGTTAATGACTCCTTTGAAATTCATCCGCATGCCCGCACTGAATATGAATTAGACGGGAACGTTTTGCTGGAGGCTAATAATGCGAAAATAGATTCGATCTTACGCGAAGAAGTGGGCACAGGCGTGAAACTGCCTTTCATGAAGAAGCATTCGCTGGCCGCAGACTATACCGCTGATTTGGAACAATTTGCGAAACTTAGTGGTGAGAAAACGCAGAATCAGTATTTCACCAGTAACCTTGAGCTTAACTTTAAAGATTTATATATTCGCGGGAGAGAAGACATTACCCATACTTCATCGCGTTCGGGTACTACCCTTACGGAGCGGGTTCCCAGATTAGAGAATAGCACGGGCGGGCTTGCCGGCTATCGCTTCAACCGCTTTGTGATTGAAGGAGGATATGACAGTTTTTACCGCAGATATAATGCTTCGCCGCAAATGGGTCTCGATTATCACGCTCAAGGGTTTAATGAGCGCGTATTTGTGGACATTACACCAAAGACCCAAGCATTTATCGAGCACCAATGGACGATCTATGAGTATATGAAAAGTAACCGTGAAAGAGATGGCATCGGCAACAATATGTTCGCTGGGATTCGCGGAAAAGTGCTCCCAAAAACAGCGCTCTACACCAAACTAGGTTATGGGAGGATCGATTACAAGAGAGCCACTGACGCTAAGAATTTTGTGGGAGAAGTTGGGCTAAATTACCAGCCGTGGGCGAGCACAAGAGCTGATTTCGGATGGACTCGAAGCATAGAGCAAGCGACGTTTTCAACAACTAACTTCCTCAAGCAGGATGCCCTTTTCTTGACTGTGTCGCAAAAGATTACAGAGAAAATTTCGGGCAAGACCACCGTTTCCTTTGCGAATCAAGGCTATAAGCAAACAGCCAGTACTGGAGGAGTTACCCCTTCCTTTACTGGCAAGCGAGATGATAACTTATTTAGCAGTTCTACGGTTCTGTCTTACAGTTTGAGTCAGTGGATAAACGCCGGTATTGAATATCAATATAGCCGACGCAATTCAAACGCAGGAGATTTTGATTATGTGGATAATGCTCTTACCATTGGTCTTGGGCTAGCGATATAAGGCTTTTTTGCAGTTCCTACGGTCCTTAACTTCTCAAAAGAGCAAAATGACTTTTTGGGAGGTGAGAATTTAGATATGAGTTATTGGTTATGTAGAAATTTTGTGTATATAATTACGGTGATCATGCTCACTGTGATAAGTTCCTCATATGTCAGTTTTGCTTTTAACGAACCAATCGCAATAAACTCAAAGAAGATAAATGGGGATTTTCTTGTAGACTATCATATTGGTGGTAATGATGTCCTCGAAATCAGTGTGTATGGTGAAAATGATTTGACTCAAGAAGTGCGTGTAACCAATAGTGGTTATATTACCTATCCGCTTTTGGGGCGAATCAGTGTAGCTACGATGACAGTTGTGGAACTTGAGGATTACCTTAGAAATGCGCTCGCGAAGGATTACATTCGCAACCCTCAAGTTAGGGTTTTTGTCAGGGAATTTAGTAATGTTTATGTGCTTGGACAAGTCACCAATCCAGCATCTTATCTTTTTAAAGGTGGTATGACAGTGGTTCAGGCAATTACGCTTGCGGGTGGTTTTACTAATGTAGCGAGCAAAGGAAAAGTTAGAGTCGTGAGAACTCATGGCGGTGATCGTAACGTCATTGGGGTAAATGTCAATCGAGTAACGAAAGGCGAAGACGAAGATATTTTGCTTCAGCCTGGCGACACCGTTGTCGTGCCGGAAAGCTTCTTTTAGTACGTCCTCATGAATAATTCTCCACCAAATTCTTCAACTTCACAGAAAGCTATGTCTGAGACACAGCTTTCGTTTAAAGATTATATTAATATGGTTCGCAAGCGCAAGTGGCTTGCAGCTATGTTCTTTATTGTTGTGGTTTCATCTACCACTTTGTATTCTCTGCTTCACCCAAAAATTTATCACGCGGCCACAACCATTTTAATTGAGCGAAGCGGGAAGAAAATCCTTTCATTTGACGAGATTTTTCCAATTCAGACCTCGGGTATCGATTACTATCCAACGCAGTATAGAATTTTAAAAAGCCGAGTTATTGGAAAGAGGGTAATGGATGCGCTCGGTTTATGGTCTCAGTATTCCTGGGCAAAGGATCCAATTGGGGCTTTTTTAGGCCAAATCACAATCGATCCTATTAAACAGTCGCGCCTTGTGAATGTGGGAGCTTTATCTGAGAGCCCAGAACAGGCGCGTGATATTGCGAACGCCATTGTCAAGTTTTTCATCGAACAGAATCTTGACAGCAAGATGCAAATGTCACAGCAAGCGTCGCAGTGGATTCAAAGTAAAATTGGAGATGTTCAGGAAACACTGAACCGCGCTGAATTAGAATTAGAGGTCGTGGCCCTGAAACAGGAGAGTTTGGTCTTAAATGAGCAGTATCTCACAAAGCATCCAAAAGTACTCCGTACGCGCGAACGGATTGACCAGCTCGAGAAACATCTCGGCCATGTCGTGGGTACTTATGATTCGGGTGAGTTAGCTGTGCTGCACAACCAACTCACCCGTGAAGTCGAAAGTGTGCGAAAAATTCATGAGACGATGTTGAATCGCTTGAAGGAAACGTCAATTGCAGAGGGAATGGAAGATACAAACGTAGTTGTGATTGATAAGGCAGAATTGCCTGACCGTCCTGTGGCGCCGCGTGTCCTTTTGAATATCGTACTCAGCGTGTTAGTTGGCTTTGTGGGCGGCGTAGGTTTGTGCGTTCTTTTTGAGTCGCTCGACAATACCGTGAAATCACATCAAGACATTGGGCGCTACGTGGGACTTCCTGTTTTGGGTGTTGTGAGTCGATGGAATGTAAAGAAGCAAGAGATTATAGTGCACGAGAAGTGGCACTCACCAGAAGCAGAATTTTTTCGAGCGATCAGGACCAGCCTCCTTTTTTCATCGCCTGACAACCCTTTGCGAACATTACTTGTGACAAGCCCGCAGGTGGGAGATGGCAAAACACTGGTCGCAGTTAATTTAGCCGCGACAATCGCGCAAACAGGCGCGCGTGTTTTAATTGTGGATGCCGACATGCGAAAACCTCGTGTTCACCTTCTCTTTGGAGCAAAGAATGAAGTTGGGTTGACCAGTTTGTTCACCCAAGTTCAGCCTGAGAATTCGGCAAGTGTGATCCTTAAGACTCCCATTAAAAATCTTTCTGCGCTTTTTTGCGGTCCTTTACCACCTTTGCCGTCTGAGCTTTTGGGCTCTCAGAAAATGCGTTCGCTTGTGAACAAGTTTCGTGATGAATATGATTTTGTTATTTTTGATTCACCGCCTGTTATGGTAGTTACGGACGCCGTGGTGCTTGGGTCGTTTCTCGATGGGGTCATATTGGTAACCCGGTATGCTAAGACCCCCAAGGAGATTATTGCTCCTGCATGGCAGAGGCTTATGGAAGTACAGGCGAAAACCATTGGGATAATCCTCAATGGATTTGATTCGAAGCGGGAACATTATCAATATCCAGTTTATTCTTATTATGGTCATAAAGAACCGGCAGACAAACAATCGACAGTTCCCCAAATCGCAGGCGCACCCTAAAACAGTTCTAGCTCTTGACTCACCTGATTTCTCTTCTGATTTTTCTAGGGGGAGGAGAAAAAACTGTCTGAGAGACGTTAAGTATTTTAAAAATTGCTCAGATTTCTGAATGATTCCGCAATGATAGATCTTCACAGTCATATCCTGCCAGATTTAGATGACGGCGCCAGCTCGTGGGAAGAAGCTGTTCAAATGTGCAGCGCAGCTTTTCAAGACGGAACGCGCACGATGGTGGCGACGCCTCATGTATTTAACGGTATTTACTCGCCGAAGAGCGAGCAAATTGAAGAAAAAATTTCGGAGCTCAAGAATCGGTTATTTTTAGAGGGGATTGATTTAGAAATTGTTCAAGGTGCAGAAGTTCACGTCCGCCCTGACCTACCGTTGCTCATGAGTGAAGATCCGATTTTGACTTTTAATGGGAAAGGGCGATACTTCTTACTAGAATTTCCGCATTCAGTAATTCCGCCGAATGCAGATCAGTTTATCTTCAAATTGATGACTCAAAATTTGATCCCAGTGATCGCTCATCCAGAACGAAATTTGAGTGTTCAATCAAGACCTGAAATTTTGGAGCCTTTGGTGAAACAAGGCGCGCTGACTCAAGTTACCGCGATGAGTTTTACGGGTGGGTTTGGCCCTCAGACGCGCGATGTAGCTTGCGAGCTCCTTCGCAGAAACTTGGTTCATGTGGTCGCTTCAGATGCGCATAACTCAAGGGGCAGACCGCCGCTGCTTTCAGATGCAAGGAAGCGAATCATTGACCTCGTAGGTTTTGAAAAATCCCGCGAACTTTTTGAAGTGTTTCCTCGAAAAATTTTAGAAGGGGCGTTGTAGATGACCTTGTGGCTGAATGTAATGCAAGTTGGTTTTTGTGCAGCCCTCTTAATAAGCGTGCTCGTCTTTGGTTCAGGGCTTGCGGGTGGTTATACCCTTCTTCAATTTCTAACGCTTGTTCTTCTAGCTAACCTGATTTTGTATCAATGCTGGGCGAAGAAAAAGTTGGCGACGAGACCAAACGATCTCCTTTATTTGCTTCTGCTCTGGACAGGATTCTTATGGTTTCAGTTCATACCTCTTCCGAGACCGCTCGTGAATGTCTTATCTCCGCATCTCACGCCTCTGGTTCAAAAGTTTTCTGCCGAGGGCATTTCCCTACATTGGATGCCGGCCACGCTTGCCACTTACAATATGTTTGTCGAAGCAGGAAAGAAAACGGCGTATGTCGCACTTTTTTTCATTGCTTTTTTTCTATTTCGAGATCGAGCGCATATTCAAAAATTTGGATCGTGGGTCGTGTTCATCGGGTTTGTTGTGAGCATGGTCGCGCTTTTTTTTCATCGGTACTGCCCCGGAAAAATGTACGGTATTTTTGAGTTTGAAGACGCAGCACCTTTTACCCCGTTTTTAAATAAGAACCAGCTTGCAAATTATCTTGTGATGACGATTCCAGTCACGGTTGCTTATATTTTTTTTTTGATGGATTGGTCATTTTTGTCAAAAACTTCTTCCCTAAGGGACAAGATTTTGTGGTTTGGTTCCAAAGACGCTTTGTTGTTTTTTCCTCTGGTTGTTGTCAGCGCAATTCAAATTGCCGCTTTGCTTACAGCTTGTTCGCGAGGTAGTCTTCTTGGGCTCGCAAGTGCGCTTTTTCTTTTCTTATTTTTAGCGGTATTAAAATCGTCAAACAAGTTGCCCGCTATTCTTATTTCATTAGCTGTTCTTCTCATCGTTGTGTGGAGCGTTTATCAGGCGAAGCCGCTTATTTCAAAACTAAAAGTCCTTAAGTTAGGCTGGGCGAATGATTTGGCTCTTCAGTTTCGAGTGTCCAATTGGCTCGGAGCACTTCACTTGTTTCGCGATTTCCCACTTGTCGGCATCGGTGCAGGCGGGTTTCACGAGCTCTTTCCAATGTATAAGACCATCCCAGAAAATCCGAGCTTCACTCAAGTGAGATTTTATCACGCTGAGAATCTGGTGATTGAAGGGCTCTGTGAAACAGGCCTTTTTGGGGTCGGAATCTTAGCCGCCGCTACTTTTGTTTTCTGCGGTAGGTTTTTTGGCCGCTGGTTTTCCCTTGAGAGCAAAACCGTACGATGGTTTTCCCTTGGGATGTTTTCCAGTATTTTCGGAATGTGTGTGCACGGATTGTTTGACTTTTCGATGGATATGTCAGCCAATGCTGCTTTGTTTGCCGCGCTTGCTGGGGTAGTTGGTTATCAAATCAGTAACAACCATGTTAAAATTGCGAGCGGAGTGGAAGAGAACACGTCGCATTCAGCAGTTTTTTTTCGCAGCAAGTTTTTTCGGTCCGGATCCGCGATCATTTTCGTGACCGCTCTATTTTTTTTCGTTGCGCCGATTCTTTGGAAGCAGTGGCGTTCCGAATACCATTACTTAAAGGCCCGCACCTCGCTTGGTCAAGCGGTTCAGGGCGGTAAGCTCTATCCGCCCTTTATTCGCACGGCTTTGGAGGAGCTCACGAAGGCAAAGAAGTTCGGAAAAAATCAAGCGCGTATTGATTACGGATTTGGCCTTTCTTTTTTTTATTCGAGTTTACTCACAGGTGACTCAAGCGCGCAACGCGAAACGCGTTTCAGACAAGCAGAATGGCATTTTCTTCGAGCGATTGGACACACTCCGGTGAATGCATCCTATCATTATGCGTTGGGGCATCTTTACGAAAAATGGGGTCGATTTGAGAAGGCCTCTTTATTTCTAGAGCGTGCAAAAATGCTCGAACCACAAAACCCATTCTACCGCTTTCAGTTTGGACAAAATGAGCTTCGTTTGAATAAAGTAGCTTCTGCCCGTGATGCTTTTCGGGAAACGCTGAGAATTAACAGCCGATACTGGGAACCGGTCGCTAAAGCACTCGCAAATTCTTCAATCCATATGAGTCCTGAAAAATTTTTAGACACTCATTTTTAAGAGTCTGGAACGAATGGATTGTTAACATTATTGGTTTTATACTTCTCAAGGTTGCAATGCGTGAATTGCTTTACCTAAATCGGTAATGCCTGAGTAAGGTATGAGTTGTAATTAATTAAAATTACAATCGGTGACCTTATTGAGTAAACATTTAGAAACCCTTAGAAAGAATAAGTGGCGACAAGTCCTTTAGCTCTCGATCATATTGTAATTCCAAAAGTACGTGGTAACAAAATTCTCGATGTGGGGTGTGGGTATGGAAAGTGGGGATTTTTGTCAAAAAAGTATTTTTGGACCTCAAGAAATGGCAACGCACGTGAGCAGCCTTTTGTTGTGGGCATTGATGTTCATCTTCCAAATATTACATGTTTGACCACTCATCGTATTTATGATCACTTGATTTGTGGGGATGCAGCTCATTTACCATTTGAAGACCGTAGTTTTGACACGGTTTTAGCGCTTGAAGTGATTGAGCATTTGGAGGAAGCAAAGGGTTACCAAGCGCTTCGTGAATTGGAACGCATTGCCACAAAGTGCATTATTCTTTCCACCCCTAATAAAAAATGTTTGCGTGATGGAAGCGATGACTTTTTGGGCCATAATTCACATGAAGCGCATTTGTCGTGGTGGAAAATGCGAACGTTCAACTCTTTAGGTTATCGGTGCTACGGAATAGGCGTCAAGTGGGAGCCCAGAAAGTTCTGGAGTATTGCTGAATTTACTTTCCTTTCCTACCGGTTTCCACTGATCTCTGAAACTTTACTGTGCGTCAAGACGCTAGAATAATCCGGCTATTTTGTCAGGAATTTGTTTTTTGCATGTGGGGTGGATTGTGAAAATCGCTTTGATAACAACCGGCTTGGGAAATGTTTGGCGCGGTTATGAACGATTTGCTTTCGATTTATTTGATTTACTGAAGGAAGAAATTGATATCACCCTATTTAAAGGGGCAGGCGAAACCAACTCACGTGAAAAAGTAATTCCACACTTAGGACGCGATCGCTTTCTTTCGCGCATTCCATGGCTGAGAAATGCATCGCGAGGCCCTTATTATTTTGAAGTTCTGTCTTTTTTAACATTCCTTCTACCCCATCTCATTTCAGAGCGCTACGACATCGTTCATTTTACGGATTGTCCGCTCGCTAATTTTTTCTTTCATCTCCGGACAAAGTTAAAACTGGATTTACATTTTCGCACCTTGTATACGAATGGCAACCCGGTGATTGATTTTTCGTGTGCGCGGGTTGATTTTTTGCATCAGCTCACCCCTGGACAAGTGGAAGCGCTGATGGCTTTTGGAATTCCAGAGTCGAAAATCATTTTACTTCCATTTGGTGTTCATTCAAACCGCTTTGGCGCTAGCGGAATACAGGATACCCGTAATAGGCTTTGCGCAAAGTACGGTATTCAGCAGAGCAAACGCGTCATCTTGGCCGTGTCTGCCATTAATCGGCTCCATAAGCGTATTGACTATTTAATAGATGAGGTAGCCCGACTGGGGCCAGAATATTTTCTTTTGGTGGCAGGTCATATGGAGGATCGCTCGGTTGAAGCGTTGGCTAAACGCTTACTCTACGATCGTTTCAAGTTTATCCACATTCCGTTTGAAGAGTTAAATCAAATTTATCAGCTGGCAGATGTATTTGTGATGTGTTCTCTTGTGGAGGGTTTTGGTCTTGCGTTTGTTGAGGCGATGTGTGCGCGTGTACCTGTGATTGCGCATTTGTCGCCTCATTACCGGTGGATGGTTGGTGACGAACGTTCACTTACGGACTTAACTGTTGAGAATAATTTGTCAGGTAAGATCAAGGAGTTATTGGGAGATCCGGAAATGGCCAAAGAGATCGTAGATAGGAATTATGCGTCGGCTGTTGAGCGGTTTGACTGGGCTTTTTTAAAAAATAGGTATATTGAGATGTATCGTTCTGTGGCCCAAAGTAGCAAGGGTTCCACGACTTTTTCATGCCACTCAAAAGCCATCGTGCAGATTGTCTAACTGCTTGTTGAATAAATGGGGAAGGGATTTGTGTCTGCTGTATTTGATGAGCGAATTATTCCAGATGAAACAGACCAAGGTGCCATCTCTATTCATTTGAAGCGTTATATATTTGCTCGGGATTTTTGCCGCGGAAAACAAGTGCTGGATGCCGCGTGCGGCACTGGTTACGGAACCCACAATCTTGCTTCTGTGGCCCATCATGTGACGGGCGTTGATTTATCTAGCGAAGCGGTTAAGTATGCATTCTCCCGGTATGGTTTGCCGAACATTTCTTTTCAAATCATGGACGTTTGTTCGTTTGCCTTTCCAGATGACAGCTTTGATGTGATTTGTTCATTTGAAACGATTGAGCATTTGCGAGATGTGGAAACTTATTTGCGTGGCGTCATCAGAGTGATGAAAGAGGACGGCGTTTATTTAGTTTCCACGCCACTTTCGGCACACTCGACTCATTCTCCTAAAAATCCGTTTCACTGCCAAGAGTGGAATCTTGAAGATTTTAAACGTTTGCTTGGTCAGCACTTCAACTTGATTAAGTTTTTTGGCCAGAAGAGGAAGCAAATGACCATTCACCGGTGGCTTGCGAAAGCAGATATTTTCCATCTTCGGGAGAAGATTCATTCCCGCTTTCTCAGGAAATGCTTGAGCAGTGCGGTTGGTACGACGCCATTTCGTGACATGCGCCTTGACGATATTGACATTGTGGAAAATGATTTTAAAAACGCAGATTATATCGTTGTCGTTGCCAGTAGTCCGAAGAAAGGTTCTTAATAGATGAGGGTGGCGCACGTGGTTATCAGTGGCGAAGTGGCGGGCGGGCAGGTGATTTGCGAGCACCTCATTGACGCTTTGAGAGCGCGCGGCGATGAAGCTTTTGTGGTTTCACCAAGCAGCGGAGATTTCGTGAAGCGGCTTGAAGAAAAAAAAGTTCTTGTAATGGTAATGCCTTTGGCGCGAGGTTTTCATCTCGATTATGTTTGGCGTCTTGCCCGATTCTTCAAACAAGTAAAGGCTGATCTGGTTCATACACATGCAGGGTTTTCTGAGAATGTGCATGCGCGTTTAGGGTCATGGCTTGCTGGAGTCCCCGTGGTGTCTCATTTTCATCTGCCGACGTACTTTCGAGAAAATCAAGTAATTCGTTACCTCCAGATATTTTTGGATAATCTGACTACACGGCTTAGCGCAGAGATTGTTGCGGTATCTGAAGCAACAAAGAAGGCGATGATTGTCCAAGGAGTTCCGGAGGATCGGGTGACGACCATTTATAATGGGGTCGATCTTGACCGCTTTTGCGCGCAACGCTCGCGAGCAGATGTTTTAGCCGAGCTTGGAGTACCGCCGAGAAGGATGGTCATTGGGATGGCGGCGCGGCTTTGTGACGGAAAAGGCCAAAAAGAGTTTATTTTGGCAGCCCACGAAGTGTCCAGGCGCGTGCCGGAAGCGATTTTTCTCATCATTGGAAAGGATGTTCGAGGCAATGGGATGTACGAAAATGACTTAAAGAATCTCGTGGAAACGCTCGAGTTAACGGAGAAAGTTTTATTTACAGGGTATCGACAAGACATGGCGGACGTTCTTAATGCTATTGATGTGTTCGTACTTCCTTCGAAGATTGAGGGATTTCCAGTTTCAATTTTGGAAGCGATGGCACTTGGAAAGCCTGTCATCGCGTCAAGTGTCGGTGGCGTTTCGGAGCTTGTGGTGGATCGTGAGACCGGACTATTAGTTTCTCCCAATGACGTTTCAACTTTAGCACTTGCGATTGAGCAGCTTGCGACTGCTCCAGACATGAGACATGAAATGGGGAGAAAAGGGCGCTTTCGTGTGGAGGAGTTTTTCACGTTGAAAAAGATGGTTCAACAGATATTCGATTTGTACGAGCGCATTTTGGCTGCCCCGCGAGGAAGTGTTCTCTAAGCGGAATGTGGAGGCAGGCATCTTTGAAAAACATATTTAGCATGAGAAGGAAAAATGGCACGAATCGGGATTGACGCTACAGCAATAGGAGCGATGCACAAAGGGGCCGCGCGGGACCAGAAAAATATTATTTGGTCTTTGTCACTTTTGACTGGAGCGCACGAGTATTTTGTATTTCATAGAACCTCTGACGCCATCCCGATTTCGTCTGAGCAAGACCGTTGGCACTTCATTCGCGTGTCGTTTCCGCTTGCGTTCATTTGGGAACAAATTCAAATACCCTTGTTAATTCGGAAGTATCGGTTAGACGTATTCCACAAGACCTCCGACCGGATGCCGATTTTTGCAAGTGCACCGGTCATCATGTCACTTGCCGAGATCCCCATCTACCGTTTGGAGTTAAATAAAAAGCTTGGGCTTCATGACCAGTGGTACCAAGGATTATCGGAGTTCTGGACACGCTTTGTTTTTCCTTACAGCCTTTGGAAAGCCAAAGTCATCATTGCCTTTTCAGAATTTACCAAACGGGACTTAATTGATAAGTTTCAGGTTCCAGCGGAGAAAATTAAAGCGGCTTATTTAGCTCACGATCCTATTTTTAAACCTGCATCCAGTGAATTAGTGTGCGCCGACATCCGTCGGCGAGTAACGGGCGGTCACCGTTATTTGCTTCATTTTTCGACTGGGGATGCTCGTGAAAATACGACCACTGCTTTGGAGGCTTTTCAGTTAGCGAAGCGGGAAATAGATGAATCGGTTAAGCTGGTCATCGCCGGTGTTAAGCCTAAGCGTGAATATCTCGATCGCTTGCTGGAAAAGACGCGGACGATCAAAGATTCTATTGTGTGTTTGAACTTCGTGCCGGATGAGCAGTTGGTTGAATTGTATCAAGGCGCCGACGCTTACCTCGACCCCTCGCTTTATGAGGGGTTTGGATACCAACCTTTGGAAGCGATGGCATGTGGTGCGCCTGTCATTGCTTCTCAGGTCACGGCCATTCCGGAAGTAGTGGGTGATGCAGGAATTTTAATTTCCCCTGCCGATGTGAGTGGCTTTGCGCGGGCGATCATTACAGTAATGACAAATGCACAGGTGCGTGATGAGCTGCGACGAAAAGGATTGATGCAAGCCACTCATTATTCTTGGCGGCAAATGGCGCAGACCATTCTTGAAAGCATCGATGAGATTTTGGGTGAACGGGAATCAGCAAGCGCATGCGCTGAACAATTTCATGGACAGAGTTAAATGTCAGACATATGAGTGATACAGGACGCCTGAACGGCGGCCATTTCTAAATGACATGACCAATCTAATGCTTGACAACACTTCAACCGCTTTTGCCGCGAGCGTAGAGGTTTCAACCCGCAAGAAGTGTAAAGTGATTGTGATCACCGACATTATGGCTCCTTACAGAATTCCCGTCTTTAATGAGATTGCAAAGGACAGCCGTCTTGACTTTAAGGTGATCTTTCTTGCACGGATGGCTGGGGAACGAAAGTGGAACATCAACACAAAAGAAATTTTTTTCTCTTTTGATACGACGCCAGCTGTCATCATCCCATATCCAAGGTCGTTTCCGCTTCTCTTTAACCCTCAGCTGCTTCAGAAGCTTTGTCGAATAAATCCTGACACAATCATTTGCGGCGGAATCCATCACCCGTCCTACCTATTGACTTTGTGTTATGCGCTCTTCGCAGGGAAGAGGTTTATTTTGTGGAACGAAAGCCATGAAAACTCCGTACGAATTAAGCACCGCTTAGCCGTGTTTTATCGTAGAATGTTCATACGTTGTTCGTCGGGATATCTGGCCTTTGGGACACAGGCAGAAAAATTTCTCCTAAAGCTAGGAGCAGCGCCAGATAAAATATTTGTGACGCCTAACGCGGTCGACAACGAGTTTTTTATCAGAGAAACAGAAAAATTCAGAGCCCAAAAAAACGAATTAAAGCAGGCGCGCAGCTTCCCTCGATTGATTTCTTTATATGTTGGTCGGCTGATTCACTCGAAGGGAGTTGAAACCCTGCTTGAGGCCTTTTCAAAATTGCCGTTCCAACAAGCGATGGGCTTAATCATCGTTGGAGATGGCGCTCAAGAGAATGAGTACAAACGCTTCTGCAGAACGCACCACCTCAGGAATGTTTTTTTTGAGGGATTTAAACAACAAAGTGAATTGCCTTACTATTATGGGATTTCGGATCTCTTGGTGATGCCTTCGTTTCGCGATGAGTGGGGTCTTGTGCTTAATGAAGCGATGGCCTCAGGCCTTCCTGTCATAGCGTCAGATGCCGCAGGAGGAGCACAGGACCTAATCCATGATGGAATTAATGGTTATCGGTTTCAAGCTGGTGACTACCGCAGTCTTTCCCGATTAATGACACTTGTTCTAAATGATGAGGAGTTACGAATAAATATGGGGAAAGAGTCACGCACGCGCATTGAGCAATTCAGTCCCCGTGTCAGCGCTAACGGGTTTATTCGAGCTGCGCTGGGTGAGGGTCACCATGGTCAGGATTGACTCAAGATCAATCATTTTCTATTTGTTCGGAATGGCCTGTCTTGGAATCGGAGCAATTCTATTGCCTCATTACTTAGGGACATTAATTGCGGGAAGCCAGTGGCGATTTGTTGAACTGATGTTCTGCGGGGTCATTTTAATGACCTTATATTTTGTTGAGGGACGCTTCTTAATTTTGTGCACCGTTCTTTCATTGATGGTTACGGGCGGGGTTATGGATGAAAAGTCTGCTGTAAGTTTTAGTTCAGTCCGCTGGGCATTTCTGGGCGCACTGGCATTTCGCGGCACCATGAATTGGATCACAGGTCGAGTCCCTAAGCGGTTTCGCGAGGTGGATTTCTGGGCGATCAGCTTTATTGGATTAGCGTTCTTCTCATTTTATTATTCGATACTCCCTGCTCTCACACTCCAAAAAAGTGCGGCAATTTCCGTTTTCTATTTGGCAGTCTTTTGGGGGGTTGCAAGTTATGCACGGGAGGAAGCCGCAATTGTTTCGGTGGTTAGAGATTTGTTGAAAATGGGCGCCGTCATCGTTGTGGCCGGGTTCTTTTTTATAGGACAGGGCAGGTATTCTGGAATTTTTGGAAATCCAAACGCAGTCGGAGCATTCAGCACTTTTTTTATGCCGCTCGCAATCTCGTTTTATTTTTACGAGCGCAAGCCATGGATGATGACGCTTATTGTGCTGATCGTTTTGGGCCTTATCTTATCTGATGCCCGAGCAGGTATTTTAGGGACAATGGTAGGTACATTGTATGTGTTGTGGTATCGATTTCGTAACTTGAGACTTCCCCTGGCGGTAGTAGTGTTGTTTCTATTAGTGACGCTAAGTCTTTTCTGTCTCTTATTTGGTGCAGCCTGGTTTTTTGAGTACATTCGTTTCAATAGTTTAAGCACGGGAAGCGGGCGCATGGATGCCTGGCGGGAGATTCTAAGACTTATTTGTCTTAGGCCGTGGACTGGATTTGGGTTCGGCACCGAAGAGTTTCTATTTTATAAGTTTGACATCCAGTTTGAAGAGCATGCAGGTGCTTATGCGCACAATGTGTATCTTGGTTTGGTGAGCCAATTGGGTATTGTAGGCGCATGTTTTTTCTTTGGACCCCTTGCGATTTTTTGGATTCGGAATGCGTTCCACATTGATCGCTCGACTTCTTCAAGTTTACATTGGCTTCATCCAGCGCTAAATAGCATCCTTTTGGGTGGTTTGATCCACGCGACATTTGAAAGTTGGATTTACTCAGCGGGGAATTTTGTCAACTTTGTTTTTTGGATGATTTTCATACTTCAGTATCAGTTAAACCGAATTAATTTGCATGTTCCAAAGAATGCGGGAACTGCATCATGACAGTTCTTTTGTTTGTTTTGTCCTTCTTCTTTGCCACCGCAGTTTCCTACACGCTCACGCCGTTTGTTCGAAAGATCACACTTCACTTTAAAGTGATGGATATTCCCGGCGAGAGGAACCCTCATGGCAAAGCCAAACCAACCATGGGTGGAATTGCTATGTTCATTTCGTTTTTTGTTGTCGCTCTAATTGCGAACTTGGGACACTATGCGTGGCGAGGTCAGTGGGTTGTTGAGAACACAACAATTTTTCATCTCCTCGTTGGATCGACTCTGGTTGTTGCCATTGGGATCATAGACGACAAGTATCGTATTAACTACAAATTAAAATTAGCTGGAGAAGTCGTTGTGGCTTTGCTCATGGTCTCTTTTGGTTACCGCATCTTTGCAATTACGAGTCCATTTAATGGGCAAGCAGTTCATTTGGGGTGGTTGGTGATTCCCGTAACAATTCTTTGGTATTTGTTTATTGTGAATGCGATTAATCTCATCGACGGTATTGATGGCCTTGCAGCAGGAATTTCTTTGATCGCGCTCGGCACGATTTTTCTTGTTGCGACGTACCTTAAGAACATTGAGGTGCGGTTTTTCACAGCGATCTTGGCTGGCAGTGTCACAGGGTTCTTCAGATATAATTTTTCCCCCGCTTCTATTTTTATGGGTGACACAGGGAGTTTATTCCTCGGTTTTTTGCTTGCCATTCTTTCGCTTAAAGGGGCTCAGAAAAGTTCAACTGCCGTGGCGCTTGCGACACCGATTGTGATCTTGGGTCTGCCTATTTTGGATTCTACTCTTGCTGTGGTCCGCCGTTGGTCTTCTGAATGGGCGAGTTCTCGCTCCTTAACCGAAAGGTTTTTTTCATAGAAGCGGATTTTTTATCCAGATCTCGGCCATATTCATCACAAATTATTGGCTCTTGGTTTGAGCAAACCTCAAACAGCCATCTTGCTTTACTTAATTGCGTTTTCATTCGGAATCATGGGATTTGTTTTGACCGCAGCCCGTTATCAGGAGATCGCGCTTGTTCTCTTATACATGGGCCTTGTCTTTTTTCTTGCGTTGAGAAAATTTTCTGAACTTCCGGGTCTGTTCTCCAAATCTCTGTTCCCTCGCGATAAGTTGCCACTAGAGCACATGGTTGTGGAAGAAGTGCCCAGTGCCATTAAAGAGGTGCGGCGCGCAAGGAGAAAACACTTCAATAAATTGGTACGTTGGGCGATCGGTGCTTTGATCCCACTAATTGCGTTTGTCGGTTTCCTCACAGGAAAAGTGCTTTTAAAGTGACACGTCTTTAGTCATGTGCGGCATTTCAGGAATTTATTCAAACAAACCGGTTGCTGACCCATCTGATCGATTGGCTTGCGAACGAATGTTAGACGCGCTCCTTCACCGTGGGCCTGATGGCCAGGGTATGTATGTCAGCGAGCGAGTGATTTTGGGCCATAGGCGACTAGCAATTATTGACCTTTCAGAAGCGGCGAAGCAGCCAATTTCTAACGAAGATGGTTCCGTCTGGCTCTCCTTTAACGGAGAGATTTACAACTTTCGCAGTCTGAGAAGTGAGTTAGAGAAACTAGGACACTCTTTTAAATCTCAATCAGATGGCGAGATAATCGTTCATCTTTATGAGCAGTTTGATGTTGGATGCCTCGATCGCTTAGAAGGCATGTTCGCGTTTGCTTTGTGGGACGTACGAAAAAAACGACTCTTGTTGGCTCGAGACCGCTTTGGGATGAAACCCCTTTATTATTCGGATGCGGCGCCAGGATTTGTCTTCGCTTCTGAAGCAAATGCCGTGCTTGCGAGCGGATTTGTGTCTTGCGAGTATCGCCGTGAGGCTCTGATTCAATTTTTACAGTATGGAGTGGTTTCAGGACAGCTGACAGCATTCAAACATATTCATTCTTTGCCGCCCGCGCACTATGCTTTGAAGGATGAGGGGGGATTTTCCATTCACCCATATTGGAATTTTGCCCAATGCATGCGAAGGACGGGTCATGCGCCTGTCAGTTTATTCGAATTAAGAGAACTCTTTCAGGAAAATGTGAAGCGGCATTTGGTTAGCGATGCTCCACTTGGGATTTTATTGAGCGGCGGTATGGATTCATCAAGCTTGGTTGCGCTTGCTTCAAAAGTAAACGAACGAAGACTGCACACAGTGACTTTAGCGTTTGAGGAGGAATCCTATGATGAATCGTTATTTGCGCAACAGATCAGTGATTACTTTGACACGGTGCACCATGAGCGAACCATAACAGCCTCTGACGTTTTAAGAGCGCTTCCAGCTTTTTTTCAAGCAATGGATCAACCCACTGTTGATGGGCTCAATACTTTTATGGTAGCCGAGTCTGCAAGGGATATGGGTTTTAAAGTGCTGCTTTCTGGGCTTGGAGGTGATGAGGTATTCGCAGGTTATTCGCATTTGAAAAAAGCACCTTTATTGTTTGAATGTCTTCGGTGGTTGAAATTGGTCCCAAAGTGGGCGCGGGGCGGATTGGTTCGTAGTTTATCGAAAGTAGTACAGCTTGGCGGAGTCCACGGTGCCGATCGATTGAATTATTTGGAGGACCCGTCAGTGATGAGCGCTTATCGAGCGTATCGGGGATTATTCCCACCGGACGCAATTCAAAAAATAACTGGCTGCAGCGCTGAAGAGATTCAGGAGGCGGATGACTTGATTCCCATGGATCATGTGTCCAACTACTTAGATCTTGCTTTGATTCTTGAGTTTGATCGCTATCTTCACGATCAATTACTTCGAGATACGGATGTGATGAGCATGAGGAATTCTCTTGAGATGCGTGTTCCATTCTTGGATCACAAACTAGTTGAAGCTGTTTTTTCACTTCCTCTTAAGGAGCGGTTTCACCGAGGAGTTCAGAAGAAGCTACTTCGAGACATTGTGGGCTCTGCGCTTCCAACGATTACGTTTGAACACCCAAAGCGCGGTTTTGTTTTTCCATTAGATTCTTGGATGCGCTCTTCTCTGCGGCCTCAAATTGAAGAAGTTTTACTTGCAAATCGTGAACATACAATCGGTGGGTTGGTCATTCGGAAAAATTTGATCGAACGCATTTGGCGCGAATTTCTTTCAGGTAAAATTCATTGGTCCCGCCCCTGGGCTCTTTTTGTGTTTATGAACTGGCTAAATCGAGATTCCGGCACTTCTGCTGAATACCAAATGAGAGAAGCTAGGTACGGAAAAATGGAAACCGTTTGAGTGGTTAAATGAAGGGGCATCGGTTATCCGTAGTGATGGCTCATTCGGGAATTCAATATTCGTATGGGAGGGCATATGCACTTCAAGAAGAAGACCTGCTGGCCGAGTTTTGGACGACTCTTTACGATTTTGGTTACTTCAGCAGAATTCCATTTTTGAAAGGTTATGCAACCCGCCGCCGTCACCGTGAGCTAAGACCAGAATTGGTCCACGCCTTTATATGGCCCGAACTTTTTCATAGGTCATTAATGATGTTACTTGGTGAAAATCACTTTACGAGAAATAAAGTTCTTGGGATTAGGAACCGTTGGTTTGACTGGCACGTTTCCAAAAGACTTAAGAACATATTGCACAGTGGTTTTATTGGATTTAGCGGAGGGTGTCTCAGATCAATCAAAGAAGCCAAAAGACTTGGCCGATGGGCTCTCGTCGATCAGCACGACATTCATCCGCGTGCTGCGGAACACCTACTGAGAGAAGAAATCGAGATGGATCCAGATTTTTCTGCCTTGACGACTTATTGGCCGCCTGACCGCCATCACTTGAACCAGGCGCTAGAAGAGCTGGAGGTAGCAGACAAGATTCTTGTTGTTTCAACGTTTGCATTGAAAACCTTCCAGTTCTACGGAGTTAAGGATGAAAAATTGGTTACTCTTCCCATGGCTTTCGATCCTCCGAATGAAGTAATAAGATCACCCGAGAAGCCAGACAAATTCCGCATTCTCTTTGTCGGCACCATTAGCCAAAGAAAGGGAATCAGATATCTGCTCGAGGCAGTCAAACAACTAAATTTATCAGGATGCGAGCTTGTGCTTTTGGGACCGATTGGAGGAGATGCGAGACCGCTTGCAGCTTATAGAGACTTTTTTATACATCATGGTTTTGTTCCCTCTTGCGAACTTGAGAAATATTGGAAAACAAGTCATTTGTTAGTTCTCCCATCGCTATACGACGGATTTGGCCAAGTCATTTTGGAAGCAATGGGTCATGGCGTTCCAGTGATTGTTTCTGAGAATACAGCTGCTCGCGATGCGGTGCGAGATGGGACAGATGGTTTTGTGGTCCCAATACGGGATGTGAAAGCGTTAAAGGATCGAATTTTGCGTCTTTATCAGAATTTGGATCTCTGGAACGAGATGAGCCGAAATGCTAGGATTCAAGCGCAGCAATTTACTTGGAAGAAGTATCGAGAGCGCCTTACGAAGTTTCTTTACATGACATTTAATAGAGATGACCTCAAAACACACGAAAGAAATTTGCCGATGTCAAAGGATCTATCTTGATGGTATTTAAAAAAAGAGAATGTTAAGGGAGAGCAATAAAATGCGCACTGAAGACAGCACGTGTCGTGGGAAATTTGAAACGAAGTATTTAGCAAAAGCCATCATCACAAGCGTTCCGGCTCCCGTAAGAAAGTTTGTATATCGGATCCCATATGTTGAGTCTTGGTTGAAGCAAAAATTTGCTCATTTGCTTTCTACCAAGAGGGAAGAGTGGTTTGAATTTAAAACGGGGCCGCGGCAGGGTATGAAGATGAAACTAAGATTACCAGAAGAAAACGAATTTTTCCTTGAAACGCACGATCCGCAAATTACGCGCCTCCTTTGTGACCTGCTTTTTCCATCTCAGGTTTTTCTTGATGTTGGCGCTCACATTGGTTATTACACGCTTTTAGCGTCAAGGTTGATTGGGAGTGGAGGGAAAGTATTTGCGATTGATCCTTCTCCTGATACCGTGAATCGGTTGCGAGAACATGTGATGTTTAACGGCTGCCAAAATGTGCAAGTGCTCGAAGTAGCAGCTGCGTCGCGGGACGAGGCTCAGCAGCTTATTGAATATGCAGCAAGTACGCTCAATCGGGTCGAGATGGGAAAAGGAGAAATCCCGCTACCGCATGAATCTTGGAGCCCGCGCTCTCAGCGTTCGGTGGCTGGGCGAACACTCGATTCGCTTCTTGAAGATAACCAAATTTCTCCCCCCAATTTCGTTAAGATTGACGTTGAAGGACTCGAGGTTGAAGTAGTGGAGGGGATGGGAAAGATGCTTGATGAGCACAAACCAAAACTTCTGATTGAGTTTCATCATGGGCGCGCGGTTCAGGAAATTCCTCGTCTCCTTGAAAAGCAGGATTATCATGCCTATCGAATTGATGGAGATGGACCGGTTCCAATGAAAACGGGGTGGTCGGTTGAAGACAATCATCTCCGCCAAGGATTCAATGTGCTTTTCTTATCTCAATCCCCTCCGCTAAAAGGGCAGATAGTGTAGTGAGTTATGGTTACCGCCAGGCATCGAAAACTTAGAATAGCAATGATTATGGACATCATGGCTCCGGTTCCACCTAAGACCTATGGCGGGATCGAGCGAGTCGTTGATTTTATGGTACAAGGGTTGGTCGAGCGTGGTCATGAAGTGACACTTTTCGCGTCTGATGATTCCGAGGTGCCTTGCCGCCTGATTCCTTTCGGCCACAGAAGGAGCAAACAAATTTGGATCGAGATATTAAACACAACCAGGTTGTATGCTCGTTTGATCGGTATGTGTAAGGAATTTGACGTTGTCCATTGCTTTGGGAGAATGCTTTATCTATTGCCGCTGCTCCCGTTAAGAATTCCTAAAGTGCAAACGTACATGTGTCCGCTCACAGCTTGGAAAATGAAAGTGGCCGAGCGATTGTCAAGAGGTTCGCTCACGTTCGTTGGGTGCAGCCGTTCAGTTGCGATAAACGGCGCGGGAATTGGCAAGTGGCATGTCATCCCAAACGGAGTGTCACTGGGAAAGTACAGATTTGATTCCGCTCAAAAACAAGAAGGTTTTCTGCTATTTCTGGGGCGTTTTAATCCCGTGAAGGGCGCCCACACAGCGATTCGTGTAGCAAAGAAAGCAGGTAGGAGGTTAAAACTTGCTGGAACGATTGCTCAAGATGAAATCGAGCCAGCGTACTTCAAAAGAGAAATTGCTCCACATATTGATGGCCGCCAGATTGAGTACATCGGTCCTGTTGATGATTTGCAGAAAAATGAGCTGATGGGGAAAGCAGATGCATTGCTTTTTCCAATTGAATGGGACGAACCAATGGCGGTTGTGATGGTAGAAGCGCTCGCGTGCGGATTGCCAGTGATTGCGTTTAACCGAGGATCGATTCCAGAGGTTTTGAGTAACGGGGTGGATGGTTTTATCTGTTCTTCAGAAGCTGAAATGGTATCTGCGATCGGGAGAACAGGCGAGATCCAACGGGCGCAGTGTCGCCGGACGGCAGAAAATCGTTTTTCTTCCGATCAGGTGGTTGAGCAGTATGAACACCTCTATTATCAAGTCGTATTTGGTGAAAATAGCATGCAAGACATTGACAGACAACAAAACAGACAACCGCTGTCAATTTCATAGAACCGTTAGGCGATTGAGGTTTGAGTGTTTTTTTAAGAAGGGACAATTTCAAAACTGCGTTGTTTGATTCCTTTTCTCATTAAAATGTGGAACTCCTGTCTAAGAATATCATATGTGTGGGAAGACAGAAACCCAGAAAACATAATCCGATTGCGCAGTCATTTTATGTCAAGCATTTCTGTATTTTTCCATGCCACTAACCACCTATTTTCAAGGGGTCTTATTTCCCGAATCAAAAAACGCCACCACGCTTGAGGGACGATTTTTACCCGATATCCTGATTGCTTGAAAATGGCAATGCACTGCTCTTCAAGAGCGCGACTATGAACCTCAATCAACCACCTGACTTTGTCGGTCCCTAACATTTTCTCTGCACCAAGCAGAGCGTCAATCTCAGCACCTTCAATATCAATTTTAATCAAGCAAGGGGCGATAACCTCATCTACAAATGAATCTAAGGTAGTCATATTGCCCAGTGTTTGTGTTCCAACGAGTTTTTTACTCAGGAAAAATCTTCCAAGATCATTGAGGCGATTGTTTTGAATGTTTTCAATCAACTCCTGACAGCCTTCTTCTCTAGGCTCGAAAGCAATGATCTTTTTTGCTGTTGTTTGAGACAAGAAATAAAGTGTATAATCACCACCCGCTGCGCCAACATCTATAATTGTCTGGCAATCATCGCACAGCGGTTTTAAATATTTATGAACTTCAACCTCTTGCAATCCTAAGTAGAACTGGGTGTGATGCTCTAGATCAACGTTGATAATGAGTCCCTTGTGTAATCCAAATAAAAACTTCCTTGGTTTTGCACCCTTTGGGACGAACAAGTTTTTGATATGTGATATCCAGCGGATATTCGTGTCAGCCATTTTTACATCCTGAGCAAGAAAGTTTTTTGATCATATTCAAATTTATGAGTGTAGTTGAAACATGGGTTCCAGAAGTAATTTCTTGGCAACAGACGCAAGCGAACAGAAAATTGGGGAAACGTGGAAATAATTATCTTGCGAATGTTGTGCAACCATTTCATTTTCCAGCGAAATCAACTTTCAATTGTAATTTCTACCAGCTTTACTTCTGTTTGTCAATGGGGCAAAAATGACAGTGTACAATCTGGACTTGGTTTCTTGGGTGGTCTAAAATTTTCACACCTTTTCAGTGTGCCAAGCGGTAAGAACACATGGCCGAATATCGTTGTGAAGTATCGAAAATCATCAATTGAATAAGCAGGTGTCAGGAATGCCAAAGGTAAGTGTCATTTTACCTACCTACAACAGTGGTCGCTACTTGGGGCAAGCGATCGAATCTGTCTTTAGCCAGACTTATTCCGATTTTGAGCTGATTGTGGTTGATGATGGGTCTACAGATGACACGGCCGAAATTGTGAAGCGGTTTAATGGCAGAATCCGTTATCATTATCAACCCCACCAGGAACGCTCTGTAGCGCGCAATACGGGTCTTAAGTTAGCAAGTGCCAAGTATGTTGCTTTGCTAGATTCAGACGATATTTGGTACTCAGACCGCCTGGAAAGAGGAGTCGCTGCTTTAGACCAGCGTCAGGAAATTGGGTTTGTCCATGGCGAAGTGGATTCGGTGGACATCGAAGGTAAATTTCTTGAGGGACAAACCAAGCAAAATCGAAAATGTTATGAGGTCGAGCGAAAAAAAGGATCTCGGTATGGACGATTCGTAGAGGTATGTATGTTATTCAGCTCGACGGTTATTTTTCGCCGGAGCTGCCTCGCGCAAGTTGGCTATTACGATGAGCGTTTTCCCCCTCGAGAAGATTATGAATGGTATTTGCGTTTCAGTCTGCATTATGAAATCGGACTTTTGGAACGCCCGTCGGTAGCAAAATATCGGGTCGGCCATGTACGACCGGGGATGCGCTCACCTGATTCACTCAGTCGAATTTATGTCGCCATTTATGAAAAACATTTAAAACTGGTGGGTGATTTATCCGACACAGACCGAGCGCAGAAATTGCGGAGTAAAATCCTGTTACAATTAGCATGCTTTCATTCCGCTCTTTCTGAGAAACAGACTGCAAAGTCATACTTTCTTCAAGCAGTTCGATTAAATCCGTCACTGATTGGCAAGTGGCGTCTTTGGAAAAATCTGGTTCCTTAGCGTATATGAGATCATTCTTATCTGTCGTATTGATTGCATGTTGCATTGTATTGAGCGTGCTTCTGATTGCAGAAGTCGTTGCGCGGGTTTTGGAACCAGAAATTAAGTCTTGGGGAGCGGACGGATTTGATTATGACCCAATTCTTGGATGGCTGCCAAAAGTTGGAAAAAGTAGTGTCAAGGCTGATGAATATTCAGCAAGCTACGAGGTGAATTCGTATCATATGAATGATCGCCCTATTGACGACAGCCTTGGAAAAGTGGGAACGCGAATCTTGGCATTGGGAGATTCTCACACTTTTGCAGTGGGTGTTTCTCAGGAAGAGGCATGGCCCAATGTTTTGGAACAACTTCTATTCAAAGGTAATCGCTACGATGGCGAGGTCTACAATGCGGGCGTAGCAGGGTATAGTTTAGGACAATATTTATTGAGGTTTAGAAGTCTTGCCGAAATTATCCGCCCCCACATTGTGATCATCGGATTTTCGTCTGCGACAGACGTTTACGATCTCATCCCGCCGAGCCACGGAGGTTTTGTTTACGTCAGTTACGCAGGACGAACCTATTTTGATCTTGACGACCAAGGTGAATTGATAGAGACCGCGTGGGTTGAACGTAAAAATGTTTTGGATCCAAAAGCAGGTATTGAAATGGATTTTAGTTCCAGAGCCCGCGCTCTGCTTGGGCGCTTTGCTTTGTACCGTCGATTTAAAAAGTCCAAACTTGCGTTTTGGATTGCTCAAAATCTTCAACCAAACGGCAGGTCACTTTGGTCAGGCACTGATACGGCGCTTAAGAAAGATTTAAATTCTGAAGATCTGTATCGGTGGGCTCTAGCTGAGAAAATAATTCAACAAATCGCTTTGGAGGCTCATCAAATTGGAGCTCGAACGATGCTGGTACACATCCCTTATTTAGCGCAAGTGTATGATGAAATTTGGGAAATATCATTTGGGAAATCGCCCGCGCATGATCGATGGGTGGTGGGTGAGCGGCTCGCAAAAATATGTGAAAAATCAAGGATCGAGTTTGTGGACTTAACGCCGCAATTTGTAAAATTGGCGCGTCAAGGAAAAAAACTTCATTATCCATATGATGGCCATCCCAATTCAGATGGGCACAGGCTGATTGCGGATGTTGTTGCAAAAGCTGTGCACGATCGTTTTCTAATAACAAGGTAACTCTTGTGCCCCAGTGTCTGAGTTAATAATTTACTTGAACCGCATAGCATCTAACCATTTCATTTCGATACCGTGAGAATTTTACAGGTTATCGCTAGCATTTCGGAGCGTTTTGGCGGGCCCGCGCAAGCAGTTTTGGACATTTCAAAAAACCTAGCTGATCGAGGACACGCAGTAGATTTATTTGCGACAAACACGAATGCGAACGCAAATCATCATCACGATCATCTTCAAAATGATCAATACCGAATACAGCTTTTCGCGTGTGAATGGTCTCCCCGGAATTTTTTTTATGCGCCATCTTTTCAGAAAGAATTAGCTCAAACCATTCATGATTATGATCTCGTCCACATTCATGGTCTCTGGGTATATCCGACGCTTGTGGCAAGCGCACTTTGCTTGAAAGAACGAATCCCATACATTGTACGTCCATGTGGGATGCTGGATGCTTATTGCCTCAGACACCACCCGATACGCAAGATGGTTTATTCGCTTATATTCGAACGGAGGAATTTAGCCGGAGCTTCCGCAATTCACTTTACATCAGAAGAAGAACGAAAACGTTCCATTCTGTTTGGAGCGTCAACGCAAACAGTCGTACTACCGCTCGGAATCGATTCAACCGCTTATCTGAATTTGCCGCCGAAAGGAAGTTTTAAGAAGTGCTATCCCAACCTGACGGGCAAGAAAATCGTCCTCTTTTTGGGCCGTTTGTGTTTTAAGAAAGGATTAGATCTGCTAGTCTCCTCATTTTCTGAAATTGTGAAAACCCAGCGAGACTGTCAGCTGGTCATTGCTGGACCTGATGAAGAAGGATATGGAAAGAAACTTGCGCGTTTGATTCGACACCTAGAGCTAGAAGAGATGGTGACGTTTGTTGGGTTTGTTCATGGAGAAGAAAAACGCGCCTTGCTTCGAGACAGTGATTTATTTTGTCTCCCATCCCATCAAGAGAATTTCGCGATTGCTGCCGTTGAAGCGATGGCGGCAGGTCTCCCCGTTGTGGTGAGTGATCAGGTGGGCTTGCATTCCGACATCCAAGCGAGCGGGTCTGGTGTTGTTACGCAATGCCGCGTGAGGGATTTGACGTCAGCCCTTCTGCTCTTATTAATGAATGATGAAAA
>JAHFHD010000170.1 GCA_023247075.1 Candidatus Omnitrophota bacterium
ATGTTCGTGCTCAAATCGGCAATCAGGTGGAAGTGACAGGCGTGGAGGAAGACGGAGGAAAAAAATATCTAGAGAGCCGTGACTCTGCAAGTAAAAAACAACTCGCTCCTGTTGAGCTTGTGCCTCAAGGCGCTTTTTCTGTTGAGGCCGTAGCAGAGATTACCGAGGATGCCAGAGATGATCACAAGGAATGGCTTGAGGATTTTTTAAGCCGTCTGGAACATTCTCCTGCGGATGCAGCGCTTGATGAATTTGAAACTCTTCCCGAGCACAAAGACCTCGCGGGCTATGCCTCTTTTCCATTCAAACTGATCGCCCTTCACAAAGCGCTTAATCAGCATCCAAATCCGAGTGTTCGCCGCCTCGCTCTTTTCCATGAGCTTGGAGAATTTCTTGTCAGCTCAGGACGGCTGATTTTAAGTTACCAAAGTGATACAAGTGCGCTTACCGTTACCTTAGACGGAAACCTCGTTACAACTTTTTATTTAACTCATACCGAAGCTGATGCTTTGGCTGAAAGAAATACGCCGCATTACCTTTTACGCGCTCTTCAGCGAGAAGTCTTCACAGAACTTGACACAGCTTTAACAACCGCCATTCAAGAAAATATTGCTCCTCAGAATGGAGATAACACTTCTTCTGATCTTCAACAACTCGCCAATGAACAGATAAAGGAAGCGCAGATTTCCAACCTGCCTGATCAGTTTTTGGATTGGCGGTTTTCCGTCCAGGACGAGCTTGCAGCAAGGATAGGCACAAATGAAGTAATTTTTCGAAGTATGTTTGGCCAAACGTCTTCCGGCTACGTTGTGGTAGCCTTTATCAATCCCACGAATAATAAAATGCTGAGAATTTATTGGAATGAGCGCGCAACGCATCCTTCTGAAGCGTTCATGATTGAGGGAGATAGACAATATTTCTTGTCCGATGTCCCTTTGAGAGGGCTTGCGGCCGGAAGCTTGATTGAACTCAGCCAGCGAAATCCGGAGCTTACATCTTTGCAGGAATTTTTGACGGTGTGGAACACTTTTTCAAGACAAACGGGAGGTGTTCGTATTGCGCCAGATTTATCACAGCTGCGCGTGATCGGGACGCTGGAACAATTGGTGGGAAAAGGTGGAATCAAGTTAAACGGATTGCTGTTAGAAGACGGCCATCTTGGCATTAAATTGGAACTACGCGTAGACGATAAAGGGCGATTTTACTTAGGTGATATTCCGCTGCCCGCTCGACGAGCCGGAAATTTTTGGAGTTTTGAGCTTAATCTAGCAGTGTACCTAAAATATCTTTTGAACCAAAATGTTGACTGGACAAAGCAAGAGGTTAAAAATCTTACTCAGAAACAACTTTCCCGTACAGAGCAGGCGCTTAATTTATTGCCAGTCGAAGCCCGTACCTCTCTTCTTCCGATACTCGATGAATTCAAAGCAGCCCTTTCCAATCCCGAAACGATTCAAACGGCTTTAGAGCGAATCATTTTACTTGAGGAGCAGGCCATACACCTGGGTCAGGTCATAAGCCGATGGACGTCGCAGGGAGAAACTGTAAGCGTTGAGACAGAGGCTCAAAGTGTACCGCTTGACGGCAGGCTTCGAATTGGCGGTAAAAGATTTGCGGTAGGCTCATCGATTGCCCCTGAAGTGACGATGGCTTCAATCAGAGTTGCTAGTCGAAGAGGGTTTATCACCGGCGCCATTCTGACTCGCGAAGATCCTTATGATTCCGCGCATCTTCCTCAGGTCATTACCATTACTGGATATTCTCCGGAAGAATTTTATGTCAACGGCAAAAGGACAGAAGCGGCTCATTTAAAAGATGTCGATCTTCCCGAGGCGCTGGAATTTGTAAGCACAACGGAAATTAATTTAGATTATGATCAATCCGGACTTAAGAAGGTTGGCTCTGCGATCTTGAGAATTGTTCCTAAAAGATGGGCAGATAGGTTTCACCAAAAAATTCATTTAAGTTTGCGCGGTGTTGTGGACGGCAGCGGATTTGCTCCTAATAAACTCAGAACGCTGACCGTATTGGGATCCAATGATGAAATCTTGACTAGGGTTGCGGTAGAGCAAGACGCTTTAGGCAATCAAATCATTAAGGTTGACGGAACGACTTACCGCCTTGAAAGCGGCCAAGAGGTGCGGGTTTTTGATTATGCTCCAAAGTTAGCGGATGCTCTTGAGGTTCGAGAGCCTCTGAAATTATCTGAAGAACACGGTTTGGTTCACGCGAATGATCAGATGTTGAAGGTTGTGCCTGAGGCGCTTGTTAATGCCGTGAAGGATAAATTGGATTTTACACTTATTTGGAAAGCAGATCGGCAGGACAGCATTGAAATTCGTGAGAAAGCAAATAATACACTTTTGGCAAAAATTAATTTTCTCGGGTCCAATGCCGTGTTGGTGCGCGAGAGAGAAGAAACAATTTTGGGAACGCAAAGCGGTACCCAGGTGATGGTTTATATGCACAGCCCGGAGCTTTTAGCCTGGCTTGCTCAAGTTGCGTTATCTAAGGAAGATGAACCTTTGACGAATACTAATGGCACGTTGGAGATTTATGGTCATCGAGTTTATGTTTATCCGGAGATCAACGAGGGGCAAAGGTATGCGGAATTTTTTGAAGGCACGGTTGATCCTGAAACACAGCAAAAGTTTCGAACCTTTCTTAATGAGGTAATTCACAGTGAAACCGTACGTTTTAGTAGTGCGGAAGGCATGATTGTACGCACATTTTTCTTGCGTGGAGAGCCGTGGATGAAATGGACCTTGGTGCGCGCGGGAGAGCTTCGTGTAGAAATGGTACCGCAAAATGAAGAAAATATTTCCAATTCCAAACAAATTGATTTAAACACAGCGCCTTACTCAATTGATCTTAAGGACATTCTGCCCGCTTACGGGGAACAGTTAAAAGGTTTGTGGAGGGAATTTCTCAGCGCATCGCCGGATGCTCATCAGGGTAACATCAGCCAGGGATTAACGCCGGAAGAAGAAACCGAGTGGCGGGCAAAGATTGATCGAGATAGCGAGGTTGTCAAAGCCGCCGAACTCGCAAAGCCGGAAGGTGACAATATGGTGGCATTTGCGCGGAATTATATGCAGGCCTTTCTTGCTGAAGAAGTGGATCAAGTGTCTGGCGCCCCCAAAACCTATGAAACCATTATCCGTGAGACGCTTCACGCACAAGGGATTGCCGACGAGGAAATCAACCAGGTCATCAACAAGAGCCGCAACCCCGAGAATTTTTTCAAATGGTTCCTCGCCCGCGTGGAAGGAGAAGAAAAATATCTTTTGGGCCATGAAAGCGCGCTTGCAGTCAATCTTTTGCGGTTCCTCAAAGAAAAGGAAGAGCGATTGTCATTGCGAGACGACAATCCAAGTGATGTCGAAGCAATCCTGGATGATGAGATTGCTTCGTCGCCTTCGGCTCCTCGCAATGACGGCCGCCTCGTCGCAGAATACATTCTGCACGAAGCGCTTGAGGGTACGTCACTTGATCACGATACCATTATTCAACTCACTGGAGAAATCCTTGGCCGCAATGGAACGAATCCGTTGGGTGCAGCGTTAAGAGAATTCATCACTTTTGAATTTAACCGCCAGATGGATCCCGAAACCAAGCGGCTCGTGATCCGCGATCATAACGGC
>JAHFHD010000171.1 GCA_023247075.1 Candidatus Omnitrophota bacterium
AGATTTGTTGCTGGTAATTTGTCCATTCAAATAGGTGTTTGCGATTGTTGCTTTAAGTTCAGTCAGCAGGGCAAGCATAGTTTCATACCACCCTTCTGATTCTCGCAATTTTTCAAATAGCATCTCTAAACCATTTATGATTTTGGGTGAAACGCCAGCTCTAGATAACAACGATCCGCTGCCTCCAGACTGAGGAGTGTCTCCAAAAACATTTTTCACTAATGCTAATGAAGCTGCTAATGAAGCTCGAGAATCCGAAATCGTGGGGTTTGCATCGCGGCTTTGAAGTTCGGTAGCTCCGTCTATAAGACCATCAATTGTCCGCACAACTTCTGATGCTTGTTCAGGCTTTTCCAGCAATGAAATTTTTAATACCATTTCTGTAATCTTGTTTCTTATCTCAGCACGAAGTTCGGACCTAAGAGAGTCTGTGTTTCGCGCTTCACTACGCGCAGAACGATTAATGGTGACAGGCAAAGTTGCAAGAGGATTTTTAATCATCGCTTTACCCTTAAGAACTGGATTGGAAACGACCTGTGAAAAGAAGATTTTCGCTAAAAGCTCATTCTTTTGCCCAGGTGCTTTTTCTACAACCAAACCAAACTGTCGAGAAATGCCATCTTTAGAATCAAGAATATTGACTAGAAAAACATTTTGTTCTCCGTTTTCAATTGTCAAACGCGTGCTTTGCGGAGCGCTCAAAAACTCAGTTACTAACTCAGTGTTAGTCTCTAAAAACCTTTCTACAGTAGCTTGTATTTCTGAAGGATTTCCAATAGTCTGAGCGCTCTGGCCGTCTGCAAACGCAACTTCCCCAGCCGTCGCAAATTTCAGAGGTGCAGGTTGCTCGTTAATTTGTCCATTCAAATAGGTGTTTGTAATTGTTGCTTTAAGTTCGGTTAGCATGGCAAGCATAGCCTCATACCACGACGATTGTAGACGCCATTCTTCAAATAGCATCTCTAAACCATTTATGATTTTGGGTGAAACGCCAGCTCTAGATAACAACGATCCGCTGCCTCCAGACTGAGGAGTGTCGCCAAAAATATCTTCTATTAAAGCTTTTGAATCTAGAGAATCCTTAATTGTTGGGTTTGCATCGCGACTTTGAAGTTGAGTAGCTCTGTCTATAAGACCATCAATTATCCCCACAGCTTCCAATGCTTGCGCAGGCTTTTTCAGCAGTGAAACTTGCACTACCATTTCTGCAATTTTGCTTCTTATTTCAGCACGAAGTTCTGACCTAAGAGAGTCTGCAAACGAATTTTCAAGCGCCGGTAGATTAGTCGCTTTTGAGCTGGTTTCCGGCTGATTGGTTTTGATGTTACTCGTTGTCACCGTGAAGTTTTCACTTTTTACATCAAGCGTTCCACTCACATTTTCACTTACTGTTTGAGAAGAAGCTTTCCCCGCAAATGCAACTGTGTAAGGCGTTTTATTTAATGTTCCAATGGTGAAAGCTACGCCGCTTGCTGATTCATTTTGCTTAGCGCGCGCGTTAAGCAAGCCGCGAACTTCGTCAGATGAATTTGTTGAATCTGTTGCGGATGTTAATAAAGCACCTGGCGCAACTACATCTTGAACGTAAAGAGCTGTCCCATTTGCCGTTTGTGTATTAACTAAATTCGACGCTCCAAGTGCAAATGAACCGGCGAATACATTTCCTGATTGAGCAGGGTTGTCGAGCATCACCTTCACGTAACTCGTGCTGCCTTCGGTGACGTCAATTCCGGGACTCACAACCACATAAGAAAAACCTCTTTTTTTGTATTCATTCACCATTGCTTCCTTGTGAAAACCGCCGGTGACCAGAATGGTTTTCTTTTTGTGAAGCGCCTCCATCCGCTTTGTCATTTCCTGCATAAATACTTCATCGCGCTTTAGGACAAGCTGGTAAAAATACTCTAGCTCGCTCATGTAAGAGTCGAGTGAATCCAGTTTTTCGATTGGGGAAAAATTAACGCTGTAGGTGCTGCACAGTTTTTCAAGGCGTTTTGCAATCGCAGAAGGTTTGATTTCATTTTTGTCTTTCAAATAAAGAATGAGTTTTTCACGGCTCATTTCAAGCCTGAAATACTCTTCCAAAAGACTAACAAATGAAAGCGCTTCAAGGAGAGACTTTCCATCTTCGGTTTTAAAAAGTGATTGTTTCAAATACTGCTCAAATTGTTTGAGCTCTTTAAAGAGCGCTTCGTGCTGGACTTCATCCTGATAAATTTGAAACTCGGCAAGCTTTCTTAAATTGGGGTAAAGTGCGTAATTAATGTTTGCTTTCTCGCCAAGGCGCGTGAGCTCTAAAAAATAGGCGCGCGGACGCACGCCTTTTTCGCTTCCCTCAAGGTGAGCAAGTAATTCGCTTGCTTCTTTTGAATTGGGGAGTTTTATGGCGAATTCAGTTTTTAACTTTTCCACTTCTTTCTTAAGCGCCTTCTCATCCAAGCGGCCTTCCACTTCTTCAATTTTCATAATGCGAATTAAATTAGGGTAAGTAATGACTTGTTTGATGTCATGAAGCGAAACAAGTCCATTTTTTTCTGAGACACCGTTCAAATAGGTTAAGTAGGCGAGAAAATCGATTTTGTCAGAGATAAATTCATCAGCCTTCCGCATAAAATCAAGAAGTTCTGGACTGAGTGCCTTGCGGCCAACCAAATCAATGAGACGGCGAATGTCTGCTGAGTAAGCCTTCACTTCATTTTGATGGGCGTAAATCGTGCGGAACATTTTTAGGTTTTCGTGGTAAAACGAAAAATCTTCAATTCCATAAAACTGGACAGGCTCTTTGGTTTCAACGGCATAAGCGTCTGCGCCTGTCATCCGGCCATCACGCATCAGAAAGTCGGCGAGCTTCAAATTGGCTTCTTCCAAATAGGAGGGCTTCAAAACTTCCGGATTGAGCTGCTTGGACGCAGCACCTTCCACTTGAATGAGCGAAAACCCATGCTTCTTCACCAAATGGTCAAGAATTGTCTTAATATTTTTCTGGGCTTCATAATTGGCGTGAACGTCTTGGATGTGCACAATAAGCGGTTGGTCTGATGAACCTTGAAATACTTCCTCGATTTTTCCAGCACCGCTTGGAATTGTAATTAAATAGGGATTAAGTTCTGTGGAAATTTGATTTTCACTGCCAAGGACTTTTTCAGAGGTTCGATCTAAATTTGTATTTTGACTGATTCCCGTAACCGCTTCACTAACGGCTGCTGCATGTTGAGCAAATCCAACTGGGCTTGAAAAAGCAAATGTGAGAACGGTGATGATTGAAACGGTTTGTGTTATTTGTCGATTCATTTTTGATCGACCTCCTTGAGTCAATTTAGTCTCTACAAACTTTTTTAAACATTTAAAAGACTATGATGAAAAGTAAATCAATTTCGAGATGTTTGAATTTTAACATACTCGACAGCCACTTGCAAGGCGCTAAATAAAATATTTTAGAATGTTCGTAAGTAGCTATTAATAAATAACTTACATAATTATTCGTAATTGTTTAGCCCATTGAAGTTCATACGGGCTTGTCATCCCCGAAATCTTTTACGCTCGCGCCCATGCAGGCGCTAATGCAGGTGCCAATGCACCAGCACTAATCGTAGGCAACTTTGACGTT
>JAHFHD010000018.1 GCA_023247075.1 Candidatus Omnitrophota bacterium
GCAGGACTTTATGCGCGTGGATCGACTAAGGTGCTGGAACAGCGTCCAACGCGGGACCACACCGAGCGATTACTCACACTTTTCGGCGCCCAAATTGAACAGACAGAAAATAAAATTTACATCCGCAAAGCCAAGGAGCTGAAGCCAATTTCTTTTGAAATTCCGGGGGACTTTTCTTCCGCCGCTTTTTTCATCGCAGCAGCACTGATTGTTCCGGGCTCGAAGCTCAGGATTTTGAATGTCGGTCTAAACGCCACAAGAATTGGGCTATTTCCCGTACTTAAAGCAATGGGAGCAAATATTCAAATCGAGGAAATTAACAATCAAAAGGAACCATCAGGTATTCTCGTGGTGAAGGCGAGTGAGCTTTCTGGAATTACCTTGGACAAAAATACAGTTCCGATGATGATTGATGAAATTCCAATCCTGATGATACTTTGCGCGCTTGCGAAGGGGAGAAGTGTAATTCGCGGTGTCGAAGAGCTACGGGTTAAAGAGAGTGACCGGATTCGGTCAATGGCTGCCGGACTCCGCGCAATTGGTGCTCAAGTTGAAGAATTGAGTGACGGCTGCATCATTGAGGGAATGTCAGAATTTAGAGGCGGCAGGCTTTCAAGCTTCAAGGATCATCGGGTTGCAATGAGTTTTATGGTGGCCGGTCTTAAATCCCGTGAAGGGGTAAAGGTTGAAGAGAGTGATTGTATTGCAATTTCCTACCCTCAATTTGAAGCAGACCTCAAACGGGCTTTTGGAAATTCTTGACACGTCAAAATGATTCTTGATACAATGCTCGCCACTTACAATCATTAAATAAATTCTCCCAACCAATCCACGAGGAAATTTTCCATGATGGTTTTGGATCAAATGCTGGGTGTCTTTTCAAATGACATTGGCATCGATTTAGGAACTGCTACAACTTTGGTTTATGTCAAAGGCCAAGGGGTTGTGCTTTGTGAGCCTTCTGTTGTTGCAGTTGACCGCCACACGCATCAAGTGCTTGCCGTAGGTAACGAAGCCAAGCGAATGCTTGGCCGCACTCCCGGAAATATTGTTGCTATTCGTCCAATGAAAGACGGCGTGATTGCCGATTTTGATGTGACGGAAGCAATGCTTCGCTATTTTATTCGCAAAGTTCACAAAAAAATTCCATTCATTTCTCCTCGAGTTGTCATTGCTGTTCCGAGCGGCATCACCGAAGTAGAGAAACGCGCTGTTAAGGATTCAGCAGAGCGAGCGGGCGCAAGAAGTCCGGTTCTATTAGTTGAAGAACCGATTGCTGCCGCAATTGGAGTCGGGCTTCCCATCCAAGAACCATCAGGAAGTATGATTGTTGATATTGGAGGAGGAACAACTGAAATCGCTGTGATTTCTCTTGCCGGAATTGTTTACTCACGCAGCATTCGGATTGGCGGCGATGAATGCGATGAAGCCATTATTAATCATTTAAAGAAAACGTACAATTTAATGATTGGCGAGCGCACAGCAGAGGAAACAAAAATTCGCATCGGGTCAGCCTACCCGCTTGAAGAAGAGACGACGCTTGAAGTAAGAGGTCGAGATATTTTGGCAGGACTTCCCAAAACCGTGACGGTTTCAAGTGAAGAAATCAGGGAAGCGCTTTCAGAAGCAATCGCAGCGATTCTCGAAGCTATTCGAATCACTTTGGAACGGACTCCGCCAGAACTTTCAAGTGACCTTATTTCAAAAGGCCTTGTGCTGGCCGGAGGCGGCGCACTTGTGAGGGGGCTTGACAAGCTCATTAGTGAAGAAACTGGACTTCCAGTTCATATTGCTGATGATCCTCTGACCGCAGTTGCGCTCGGGACAGGCAGATATTTGAGCGACATCAATTTGCTTAAGCGACTCTCAGTTAATAGCAACAACCACAAGTATTACGACGCGTAGTACCGTGTCAATTTAGTTTTTATGGGTTCACGGTACTGTGCCAGATTGAAATTGCAACTGCCAATTTCAATCTTAACAAGGCAGTAGACCTCTCGGTGAAACTCCGAGCCAGATTTAAACAGCCTTTCCTCCTAGTAGGACTTCTAGCACTCCCGCTTCTTATTGGTGCGACAGCACCTTCATTTGTCGTGGAAGCGAGACTTCTCTTTACTACGGCTTCAGCTCCTTTCCTTGAATTCCAAGAAAAAATTGCGAGCACTGTTCGACATACACTTGCTGAAATTGTCAGTTGGCCAAAATTAAAATTAGAAAATCATATGCTTCGCGCCGAGCTGGGTGAACTTAAAAATCAATTAACTCAGATTGATGAAACGAAAAAAGAAAATGCCCGCCTGAAATCACTTTTGGCACTTAAGGAAAATTCAACTTACCGGTCCCTTGCTGCTCGAACCATTGCGCATGACCCGTCTCACTGGACGCAATACATCGTGATTAATAAGGGTGCTGCACAGGGCGTGTCGCGAGACACGGTTTTAGTTCATTCGGAGGGACTCGTGGGCAAGGTAGTTTCAGCAGGGACGAATTCTGCCCGCGCTATTTTACTCATTGACCATGAGTCAAGAGTGAGCGCTATTAATGAAGTCTCTCGGGACGTGGGACTCATTGAAGGGACGGGAACACCTTACTTGAAAATGACTTATTTGGACAAAAGTGCAAAGATTCAAGTGGGCGACACCATTAGTTCATCAGGATTAGGGGGCATTTACCCAAAGGGAATTCCAATCGGCCAGGTGCACATGATTGGAGAAGATGAAGACCATGAAGGAATTTATGCGGTGGTAAAGCCCTTCGTACCATTTTCTAAATTGGAAGAGCTGCTATGCATTTCCTCTCGAACCGACGGCTGATTTTTGCATTGTTTGTGCTTGTGTGGTTTGAATGCTCCGTCCCTTCTTTTTTTCAATTCCGCACAATCAAACCAGATTTTTTTCTCATCTTCATCGCTTTTTATGCGTTTAAAGTCGAGCGGAAAAATGTGGTTGTGATTGCATTTATTCTCGGCCTTATAAAAGATTTATTTGCCAATTCATTTTTTGGACTGGAAACCATTTCGTACAGTTTAGGGGCGATGTTCGTGAAGTTTCTTTCTGACCGCCTTGACCGTGACAAATATGTCGTGGCAGTCCCGTCTCTTTTTACTTTCTCTTTGGTTTCGCTCGCGTGCTACGCTGCGTTTGCATTTGCGAGTGGAGTAGGTCAAGTTTTTGACCTTGGTGTTTTGTGGCGCATTTTTTATGTCTCGCTTTACACAACTGTGTTTGGTCTAGCGGCTTTGCCCGTGCTTGAAAAATGGGTGAAGCCAGGACTTGGCAGCAAACAATATGAACTCTTTTAGCGAATCAATTTTTCCTATTAGGTTGCAATGAAAATAATTTCTCGGATTAATTTAATTGGTTGCGCTGTCGCAATCGGATTCTTAGTTCTGGCCTTTGGACTCTTTCAAGTTCAGGTGGTCAAAGGCCTGTATTTTAGGCGGATGAGTGAGAATAACCGAATCCGGTTGATTCAGCTTGAAGCCGAGCGTGGCAATGTGGTGGACCGAAATGGTGAATTACTTGCTTCAAGCAGGAGAACCTACAACGTATTTGCAATTCCAGAGGATTTTGACCCGCAAGATTTGTCCATTCTCTCAAAACTATTAAATCTTGATGAAAAGGAAATCAGGAAGAGAATGTCTGAGCACAGGTCTGCGTCATTTACGCCAGTGCTCCTAAAAGAGGATGTGATAAAAGAAGAGGCAATCAAACTTGAAGAACAGAAACCACGATTGAGCGGAGTTTTTATTCAGGAGCAGTCAATTCGCAGCTACCCAAATGGAACTCTTGGTGCGCATGCGATTGGCTACATCGGGAAAATATCCCGCGAAGAATACGAACACAGAGACAAAAGTCTTTACCATTACAATTCTTGGATTGGACGAGCTGGTATTGAACGGATTTATGATGCGCAGTTGCGCGGCGAGGATGGCGGCCGGCAGCTTGAAGTAAATGCCCGCGGTGTGCCAATCCGGCTTTTAACAGAACGGGAAGCGGTGAGGGGAAAAGACATTCAACTTACGATTGATGTGAAGCTTGAGTCCCGACTCCAAAATCTTTTGGGTGAACGCGAGGGAGCCATTATGATTTTGGATCTTCATTCAGGAGAGCTTCTTGCTTTGATGAGCCAACCTGGCTTCAATCCCAATATTTTTGTCATGCCAAGCAAAAGTCAGGAGCGACTTGATGTGATTAGCAGCCGAAAGAGGCCGCTACTAGACAGAGGTCTTCAGGGACTTTACCCACCTGGTTCAATATTTAAACTGGTGACTGCCATGGCAGCGCTTGACAGTAATTTGATTACACCCAATACTAAGCTTAAATGCCCTGGCTATTTTCAATTGAATGAAAAATCACGTATGTTTAAATGTTGGTTCCATGAAGGTCACGGCGAAATTGATCTTTACACGGCGCTTGAGCGTTCCTGCAACGTTTACTTTTACCAAGTAGGACGTCTCGTAGGAGTCAAGCGGCTTGCTGAATATGCGCGTCGGCTTGGGTTCGGCTCGCGCGTGTCGATGGAACTTCCTACAGCCGAAGGCCTTGTACCAGACGAAGTATGGAAAAAAAATGCGCACCATGAAGATTGGTTTGCGGGCGACACGATTTCATTTGCGATTGGCCAAAGCTATTTGCTTACAACCCCCATTCAAATTCTTCGTTTGGTAAGTGCCATTGCAACGGATGGGAGAGTAACAGAGCCGCGCATTGTGCGTGCAGTTGGTAATCTTGCAGGGACAAATGAGTTTGCAGGTAAAACAGGAAAACAGAGCGATAAAAAAGTTCAACTGGATTCAGGGGATGACCGAGACAGCGAAAAGAGCGCTACCGAAAAAGGCATTCGCCGCGAGACTTTTAAAGCAATCAGGCAGGGCATGCTTCAGGCGGTTGCGTCAGACAAAGGAACAGCACAACTTGCGCGCGTCAAATTCGGAAAGCTCGCGGCAAAGACCGGAACAGCACAGGCACCGCCTGGCAATCCACATGCTTGGTTTGCAGGATTCTACCCCTTTGACCAGCCAGAAATTGCAGTTGTTGTTTTTATTGAACGCGGTAAATCCGGCGGGCTCACAGCCGCTAAAATTGCAAAGCAAGTTGTAAGCGAATGGAAGGACATTTATGTTCCAGCGGCTGTTTAAAGGAATGCATTGGCCCATTATTGTGAGCGCGTGCTTGCTTGCTGTATTTGGATTAATTGCGATTTACAGCGCGTCATTTCGCATGAATGGAGATTATGCCGCGAAACAGGGAATGTGGTTTGTGGTTTCCATCGTTCTTTTTTTTGTAACGGTATCCATTGGGTACCGACCATTTTTGAATGTTTCCCTTTTATTTTACACTGTAACTTTAGGGTTTCTCGTGTGGGTACTTCTTTTTAGTGAAACTCAGTTCGGGGCAAACCGTTGGATTAACATTGGGCGATTTGCGATTCAGCCATCCGAATTTGCAAAACTTGCGACTTTACTTACACTGGCCCAATACTTGTCTGGTCAATTGACCTTTGCGAAGCAAACGAAAAGTGTTTTAATTGCACTTGGATTAATTGTACTTCCATTTCTCCTCATCCTGAAGCAGCCAGATTTAGGTTCCGCGCTTGTTTTCATTCCGATTTTTGTTTCCATTATTTTCCTGTGGGGCTTGCGCAAACGGTACTTTCTTGGAATGTTGGGAGCTGGTTTATGCAGTCTTCCGGTTCTCTGGAATTTTTTAAAGCCATATCAACAGAGACGTTTGCTTGTATTTTTGGACCCCGCGCATGACCCGATTGGTGCGAGCTACACGGCCATTCAATCAAAAATCGCAGTTGGCTCCGGATTTTTATGGGGCAAAGGGTGGCTCGCTGGAACACAAACCCAGCTTGATTTTGTCCCTGAGCATCATACCGATTTTATTTTTAGCGTCATTGGTGAAGAAATGGGTTTTGTGGGAACCATGTCGCTCATCGCCCTATTTGGAATTTTAATTTGGTACATGTTCGACATTTTAAACCATACAACCGAGCTTCGCGCTCGCCTCCTTAGTGTGGGAATTGTGAGCATGTTTTTCTTCCAGGTTTTTGTCAATATTGGGATGACGATTGGTCTTGCGCCCATTACTGGAATCACCCTTCCATTTGTTAGTTATGGCGGTTCATCCCTTGCGATGGGATTTATGTGTTTAGGCCTCCTCGTTAGCATTTACAAAGAACGCTCTATTTTTTAATCGCTTTTTGCACCTAAATATTAGGTGTAAATTTATAAATACTTATTAAGTGCATACAATTAATTTGCTAATTTATCAGTTTAAATGTACACTTTTTAAAATAATTAGAAAAGAGGTACTATGAAGTGCCTAAAGTTCTCTCACGGACTAAATATGCACAACACACATCGAACTTAAAGGGGGCAGCATGGATTTTGATTCTCCCTCTTCTAGTGTCGTCTGTTTTTCAGCCCCAAGCGTATTCAGCGATTGGGCCAGAAGCAGCGCCTGCCCAAACACCTAGTCATCCCATAGATGCGAGCCAGCTTACCCGAGATTTACGACTGCCAGATGGACTCGGTCGAATAGAAGAAATCTACCTTGGTACACAAGGGCAAAACTCAAAGATTGTATTTCTACTCCAAAACGCCCACGCCAATTTTGACTCAGAACGCAACACAAAAAATCTGATTTTGTGGCTCGCGAAAGAAAAAAGTCTAAAGCTTGTTCTGCTTGAAGGTGGAGCAGGAAGTTTGGAAAGAACCCTCTTTAAGACATTTCCAAATCAACGAATTCAAAATCAGATTCTTTCGGGTTATTTAGGACGTTCCGATTTGAGCGGTGGGGAAGTAGCGGCAATTTTGGAGAGTAACCCGAGCGTTAATTTTTTTGGAATTGAGAACTTGGAATTGTACCAAAAAAATCGAGTGTCATTTTTAGCAGCACGTCATGAAGCTGAGGACGCACAAAAGTTAAGCGACAAAATCGAAGCCCGCTTGAACAAGGAAAGCAGCACAGTTTTTTCTGACCTCCCCACTAATTATTTAAGCGCCTGGAAAGACTTTCACCATAATCACGCTGAAATTGGCACCTATTCCAGAACACTAAAAAGTATTTATGAAAAAAATGTGCTCAAACAAATTCACGCAGCTTCTCCAAGTGAAAATGGATTTGTGACTCGCGATGCTCAAATTAAGCGCGGAACGTTTGAGCCTTTTGAGCGTAAATACCCAGAGCTCGCGAAAGTGATTGCGCTTAAGGATGCAGATTCGAGAATTGCAAGTGTCGGTGAGTCTTATGAAGTTGAGTGGTTGATCAAACAATTTCAGAAGAATGCGTTGCCGTTGCTTAAAAAATCCGAGCGAATGGAAGCGTCTCAGATGATTCAAATGTACCGGATTGGCCAAACGAGGGCAGGAATGCTAACGCTTCGTCTGAAGGGTTTGGCCAAGGAACACAATGAATTTTTTGACCAAACTAAACAGATTGAGAAGCATGAAGCGTGGGAGCAGACTTTAAGTTCACTCGGCGCCGGAACGCTTGCTCATGCAATTAGTTTGTGCGAAAAAGATTTGCGCGACACCATAACACGCTCCAAAAAAGAAAAGACATTGCTGAAGGATTTTTACTATTTAAATTTGGTGAGACGGTTTATTGGGCTTGAGATTTCAAGCGGCGAATGGAGCGAGCTTCGTCATTGCGAAGAAAATTTCAAAGCATGCGGCGCTTTTGATTCACTTTCAGGTAAATCTAGTGAACAAGACGCGCTTCATAGTTTTCTAAAACCTCACTTTGATTTTTACAAGCGTGCTGCGGAACGTGACCAAGTGCTACTTCAAAATAGCTTGTCCCTTATTGAGAAGGAAAATGCTTCTGTGTCGCTCCTTGCAACCGGTGGTTTTCACACAGCTGGAATTGCCGATTTGCTTCGCAAAAAAGGAATCGCTTTTGCAGTTCTCGCACCCAAAATTTCTGACATTTCTGAAGAAGCTGACCGGAAGCGTTATGACACGGTGATGCGCGGCGAACGTTCTTTTGTGAAGCGTAATTCAAGTAATTTGTGGGATGCATTTGCAAAAGATTTTAGCGCAAAAGCGGCGGAGTCGCTTGCGCCTCGCGAATTACTCCCCACACTTAAAGAATGGCGCGGGCGTGTCATTAGCGATTTAATTGTCCAGGGAAAAGTCACTCAGGCAAGTCGGTTCACCCGCTACATTGACTCAATTGCAAAGGTAGCACAAAAGACAACCAATGAAGATGGTTTTCAAATAGGTGACACCGGTGAATTAACACTACGTGAAAAGATTATGCATGAAGTTGACCATGAACTTTCTTCCTACATAGGGCAGATTGAAAATACGGTAAAGCGCCGATTCAACATCTTGAGTGAAGGACTTCGTGATTTAGCCGCTCACCACAATTTTTCACTTGAAGCATTAAATAATCTCGCAAGCCGCGTCAACGCTGCTGCTTCAACTTCTTACCTCGCTCAACGGCTTGTTCTTTCAACCCGTTCTGAATTGCGCACAGAATCAGGTGCGTCTAGCGATTTGACAATAGAACCACTGAAGCCTTACGAAGTGCTCAGGCAAAGACGTGAGCAAAATGAAGATGGCGCGAGAAAAATTATTCATGGCAAAGTCCTTAAAGAAAATACGGATGAATTAATTGAGTTTCTTTTTGAAGAAATAGTTGCTGCAATGCCACCTGCGCATTTAGCAGCAGAGACTGTGACTCCCGAGCGCTCGGCAAAGCAAGTTGAAATTATTTACGAGATGACTCAAAAATTTCTAAATACTCAGACGGGAGCGACTCAAATTGAAGTGGTCAATCCCCCGGGTATTTCTCATACTGAAATTTATGTTGTTACTCAGGATCGCCGTGAGTTATTGGGTCGTCTTGGGTCTGCGATTGGCAAATTTGGCGGAAATATTTTATCAAGTTATGCTCGCATGATTGAGTTCGAACGGTTGCCGCCACCAAAATTGAGCGATGACACGGTGACATTTTCACGCGATGATCTAGATGCCGGGAGGTTGAATAAACCATCGCGCAAATGGGATGGTGCAGGTAAAAAGATCCTTGTTCAGATTTTTGAGGTGGAACATGAGATAAAAGCAGATGATCAACATAAAGATGCTTTGGGTCGTGTCGCTCAGAAGTTTGAGGAATCGCAATTTGGGGACATTCAAGATGCTATGAGACTTGCTTTACCTGCTCTAGATAAAGTTGAAGAAGAGGAATCGGGTGAAATTGAGATTAAAGTCATTTCAAATGCAGACACCATTGTTCCGGGTATTTATGGATTATATCCTGTTGATGCCGAGGATGCAATTTATGGTCTGATTACTAATATTTATGTACATCTCAATCCAAATGCATTTAAAGTGACTGCTGAGCGGAGCAGCGCTTTGAAGCGAGATTTGGAGAACTTCGAAGTCACGATTAAGCAGCTTGCCAAAGAACTACCTAATAAATCCGAATTTTCAAATTTACTAGGCCGAGATCCGAATCAACTTGCCGGAATGATTAGATTTTTGGATGATTTGATTAGCGAAACACATGCACTGGTTTTGAGATCAAGACCAAGACACACCGCTTACCGCAGAGACGCAGGGTCATTTTTTTATGAGTTGATGATTAAAAAAGTAATTTCGAAGAAAGAAAGAGAAAAAGTAATGCGGCAATATGGCATTGCGAAAGAGACTTTGGAAGCGCTCAGTAAAATGACCAAAGAGTTGTGGATCAATCAATTTTCGCTTGATTCAAAATCTACAGCTACCAGCAAAAGTGAAGTGAATCGATTTACAGCAGCGCTTGATGCGGAGCTTTCCAAAGGAATGCGTGAGGTGCCTGAGGATGCTCAGGGTGCCATTTTACTTTTAGATGGTCGCGGTGATTCTAAAGGGTTGAGACAAATCATCACTGATCGAATTAAATCTGGAGCGGATGGGAGTGGTAAAACTGGTCTTACAGCGCTAGGTGCTATTTTGAGCGAAGTGATTCCTTTTGTTCAAGCTCTTGAGATTGACGCGCAAGAGAATGGAGATCTGAAAAGGCAGGCGCTTGCAACAGAAATCAGCCTTCTTTTTACGCGAGTAGTTCAGAATATTCAGGGAAAAAGTACTCGACTTGTTTTAACTGACGCTTCTCAACCTGATGCGAATCTCATTCTGTTTGCTGACCGTGCCGATCCTTACAATTGGGGTGAACTTAAAAACCAATATCCTCAACTCACGGCTGTGGTTTTGAGAAAAGGAAGCATTGCTTCTCATACCGCAGGTATTTTAAAGGGCTTGGGGATTTCGCTATTCGTTGTCGATTCTGAGCAGTCAAAGGGAATGGATTGGTTGCACGAAGAATTAATTGGATGCGAAGTCATTTTGGATGGAAAAAATGGCGTGCTTATGATTAACCCGTCAGTGACAACTCGGGAAAAATTTACACAGAGAATATCCGAAGATGAAGCGTACAGAACATTTGCGCAGGAATTACCCCACCCAGTGAACACAACAGTTTTCCCATTAGTAAAGGCCACTGTGGAGGATTTTGAGCAGGCGCAAGCTGCCTCTCTGCTTGGTGCTAGAGGCATAGGGCTTTATAGAACAGAATATCAATTACTGAAAGACCCCAACATTCTCACAAATATTGCTGTATTGGTTTCTTCAACGAACGAAAGTGATAGAGCTGAGAATGAAAATAAATTAGTAGAATATGCAGCTGGTTTGCTGGTAAAAATTGCTGATGCAACAGAAGGGGGAGAATTTGATGTAAGATTGCCAGACATTTCTGACATTAAAGACAATGCGACTGTCAATCCAAACAAAAAATATGGACCTGATTTCGCAAAAGATAAATTTGGAAGACAGCTCTACCAAGCAATCATCAAAGCTGCTCTTCTTGCAAATTTGAGATCAAAGAATGGGAATATTAGAATTCTCATTCCAATCGCAAGGTCACCGGAACAATTGCTAGACTTCCTCCGCAAACATCCCATCAAGAAAAAAGGAATGTTCAGCAGAGAAAGAAAAAATTTAGTTAACCTTACTGTTGAAGAACAGAAGCTCTTGGATTCCCTTGCCTTAGAAGATGCGACATTTATGAGAGATTTAGTTGCTGAGACAAAAGCAACAGTTCTTCATGCTTTGCGTCAAGAAGTTAGCACAAAACCAGAAGTTAATGGTGAAGCTAATTTGGTCACGCGCGTCAAAAAGATACCTCTTGGATTTATGATTGAACAGCCGGAACATATTCATATTTTAAACGAGCTAATCAATGGACTCGAACCATCTTTTTTTAATTTTGGACTTTCAGATTTAACCCTTCATGCTTTTAGAGAACTCAAAAGAAGCGGGTCCTTTTTTAAAAAAACTGTTTATGGCATTTCGAGAGTTGAAACGGAAGACAATTCATATTTTAAAGGTTTGAAACCAGAAACCCTCCTTCTTTTAATCGAAGGACTAGCTAAGCTCAAAAATACAGATGGTACAATGAAACTACCCGTTTCTTTATGCGGCGGTCTTGCCAATTTAGACGCAATGGTTCTTTTTTTGATGCATCATGATTTCCGCGTTTCAATCAGCGTGCCCCCAGATGACATTGCAGAAAGAGTTTTATTCACGCATTTGGCTTCACGCGCAGTAATGTCCACCACTTTTTTTGATCATTTAGGAGATACAAGCTCTGATTTAAATGCCTTAGCTGGCGAAGTGGTAACCAAGATTAAAAGAGATTTAATGCTGTCAGCCGCATTTGAAAAACGCTTTCCCTTGCTTTCAATTCAAGAAAATATTGAGACTGATGGCAAAGAAAAAGAAACCACCTCCGCTTCCCAAGAATCTAAGAGTGATTTAACTGAAATCAAAATCGATGGCGACGTTGCAACTCATGAATATTTTATTGGAAACAGCCTGGGAATTCATGCACGCCCGTCATCTTTTATTGTGCAGTTTGTAAAGCAGTTCAATCAAAAAGTGAGTGAAGTAAAAATATGGAAGGATGAATCTCCCGACGAACTAATTGACATGAGTAGTGTGATGGATTTGGTGACGCTGGGGGCATCTGCTGGAACAAAAGTGGTGGTTCAAGCTAAATTTACGTCGGAAATAGATGTGCATGATTTTTTTGCTCAGCTGGAAAAACTTGAGGAGAATGGAGAAGCAATTTTTGTTACGTCCGAATCTCAAGTTAAAGGGCGCGCTGAGCTTCGGGGGGGAGCGAGGATATTACGTTTGTTGGTTGTGGGTGGCGTTGCGATGGCGAGTCACTACTTTTTTGTGCCTGATTTATTACTCAAACTATTTCCGCATCAATTGACCTTTGACTTAGCAAGCCGGAGAACAAATCAAATTTACAGCCGTACGTTGAGAGACATTTATCAACTCATAAAGGGTTATGAGACCCAATTCAATAATTTTGGTGTGCCTCTTTTTGGAGAAGAATTGATGAATCAAGTTAATAGTTTAAGATTATTTTTGGAAGGAGCTGAATCACGACATATTTCGTTTCACCAAGCAGAAGGTGGGGATGGAGTGACGCAGGCGCAAATTGAAATTGACTCGGTTAAAACAGCAATTCGACGTGCTTTCGTCCAGCAGGACAAGTCTTACGAAGTATTATTAAAAGGCCTTAATCAAGATGAGACTCGCGAACTCAGTCGATTAAATCAGGCGATTGGCATAGAGCGTGGTCGAGGTGGTAAAAATCCAAAGCTGGCTGGTGAGGTCAAAAAATTTGTTGAATCCAATATGGAGTTTGCACGTAAACTTTTTCTAGTGAATCTTTATCAACAGCAGAACAAATTGGGAATTATTGATTTGTCGACAGAACGAATCATTGACAATTATCTTAAATTATGGCGTCCTGGAAAATATGTTTTAAGCCGTCTTCAAACTTTTTGGTGGAAATATGAACCTTTATTTGGTGTTTCTGCAGACGGATTGGTTAAGCGTCAAGTGGAAATTGGGCGCGAGCTGGCGAAAAGAAATAAAATTGCCGCAAAATTGGATTTGGTCCATACGGCAATCCAGAAATCAAGAAATAGAATGCTTGAAAGAAATTGGTCAAGTGCTTTGTATTGGAATAAGGAAGCTCAGATGCGTTTAAATAGTTTACTTCAAAATATGGGAGAAAATACTCCGGGAGATTTAGTTGAATCAACAAAAAATAACATTCATACAGATTTGATTGCAATTTCAACTCAATTAGGTAAATCAAAATCTATGCAAATAGTCCGCAACGAGCTTCGGTCGGATGAGACCGCTCAAAAGCTTTCGCCAGACGGACAAATGCTGTTAAACAACATGCTCGGTCTTTTTGAATTATCAGAAATGCATGAAACGGCTAGGGCGTCTGGAACTGATTGGTTTGAAACAACAATCAAAGCGGTGAAAGAAATTTTGAAAAATTTTGATTCGAAACTAATCGATCGTGTAATACTCAATCCAGTCCTCGATTCAATTAATTACAAACAATATTTCGAGACATCTCAATTTAATCTCACCACAACTGACATTCTTGATCTTCCGAGAAATCCCGCAATGTGGGTGCTTAAATCAATCAACTTGGGACATCCTGAGGCAATCAGCGGACTTAAGGCAATCGCAATGAATGAAATTCCAAAAGGCTGGGAGGGTGAGGATCAAAAGCACATTGATTTTTCTGAATACATAAAGTCGGTCTTCGAGGCAGCTGATTTAATTGACGGCGTTGGAAAAAAAATAATTCAAGATAATTTTGTAAAGAATTTTATGTCGGGTGGTTCGTTGGACAAATATGCATATCTTGCAAGAGTATTGTCGCCGGCTACGATTAACAAACTAATGGTTGAGTTAGCAATTCTTAAACCTAAACCAATGAATGAAATATCCCCCCAAGTGGAGAAAGTGGCGATTAAGGCAGCAACAGAAACTGCTTCACCAATCCACATATTATTGGTTGAGGATGAGAGTAGCATTTCAGATTTAGCGAAAATGGTCCTTGAGCCCGAGGGCTATTTAGTGACAGTCGTAGAAAATGGAACAGAGGCACTAAGCCAATTGAACCAATCGGTTGATCTTGTCATTACAGATTTAAATTTGCCCGGCATAAATGGACTTAAACTTGCTGAAAAAATTCGTACGACAAATCCACAAATTCCTATTATTTTGTACACTGGTGGTGAACAACCCGAAGGTGTCAAATCATTAGGGTTGGGATTTCTCCAAAAGCCTTTTGATAATGAGGTTATGGTTACAATGGTGAAAGAACAACTACAAACGGCTTTTGTGCACAAAATCCTGAGTGGAAAACTGGAAGGCAAAGACATTAGTCGCTTCCTTGCAAAATTTAATTCAGTTCATGAAGCCCTTAAAGCATTGAATGAGGAATGGAAAAAGACATTGGCAACTCTTGAAGCTTTAAACGAAGACAATACCAAGCGTCAAATTGCACAACACTTAGTACAAGTTTATAAAGAAGAAGTAGCCAAAAATAGAACTCTTACTGGAGCGCTGGTTTATAACAAGATTTTGACTACTGCTATGTATGTACCTGGCATGAATTCCACAAAACTCATGCCTTTGCTTGAAGCTGAGAGTAACAGTCCTGCTTTTTTTGAAAATCTTGCGGATGTTATAAATCAATTAATGAGGTCTGAGGTTCGTAACGCACAATTTGTATTTGATGTAGATGGAAATGTTGAATTCACACAGGATTCCATGGATGAGGCATCGATGATTTACCAAAGAATCAGTGATTTGGATGGGCTTCAGATGATTAAGATTGAAAATGGTTTGGTGAATGAAAATGGTTCAGTCAATCAAGATGCGCTCGCGACGATTAAAGAAATTGTTTCAGGCGAACCTAAGTTTGTATTTGCCCTCGAGCTTTCAAATTCATCGCGTTCACTTGTCGAAGCTGCTCTGCGTGGAAATAAAAATGCACCTTACCGTGTTTCTCCACGAGGAAATCAACTTCTAATTGCGCCGAAGTCCCTCATCAATTCGATTAATATGGATGGGGAACCAGACGTGGTTTTATCAGACAATCCTACAGTTGGAATGGTTAGAACGCTTGCAATAAATCGTTTTAGCAACAAAAAAGAGAAAGTACAGCCAAGTGACTTGCCATTTTTTATTACAGCAGCCACGCTCCTTTTTCTCGGTAAAAAAATGGATGGATTTAATCCTAATGGAAATATCGTTTATGTGCAAGACCGGGCTTCACTACTCAGTCAAACTGCCGCATTTTGCGCATTTTTTGCGGCTCAAGTAAGAAATGCTGAGAATTTCAAGCTGGCAGCTTGAGTAAATTTTTGTCCAATGTCATTCTGAGGAGAACCCCTGCAAATTTATTTTGCGGGGCGAAGCCGAAGAATCTAGTGTTTGCTAGATCCTTCGGTCAACCCGAAGGTTTCCCTTAGGATGACATTCCTCCTCTTTATTCTCGCCTTGATTCCATAAGGAAATAGTGTAAAATCAACACCTTACATGAATGCCACATCGCTTCAGCCTTCCCACTCAAAAGTGACTTACCGCGGTTTGCGGGCATTTGTTGACCGGCTTCGGGGTTCCACAGAACTTTTAGAGATTGAACAGCCAGTTGACCCTGAACTTGAAATCACGGAGATTTACAATCGCGTTGTCAAGTCAGGCGGCCCGGCACTGCTTTTTAAAAATGTGATTGGGTCCAAAATTCCATTAGTCATCAATTTGTTTGGCTCAAAGCAAAGAATTAATCTCCTCTTAGGCGGAAATGAGCCGGATCAAGTGGCTATGCGCATTCAAGAATTTCTTGGTTCAGAACCCCCACAAACGCTTTTAGAAAAAATTCAGTATCTGCCCAAAATTAAAGAACTCGAATCATTGAGGCCGAAGCTCGTGTCATCGGCACCTTCTCAGGAAGAAGTGTTGACTGATGGGCAGATGCTTGACGCACTTCCAATTCAAAAATGCTGGCCAAATGATGGCGGAAAATTCATTACATTCCCGCTTGTCATCACCAAAGACCCGCTGACTGGAAAAAGAAATGTGGGACTTTACCGGATGCATGTTTATGACAACAAAACAACAGGGATGCACTGGCAGATTCATAAGGATGGGGCAGAACATTACCGAAGGCTTAAGTCTGGCGAGAGGCTCCTGGTTTGCGCAGTGCTTGGTGCGGACCCACTTGAACTTTTTAGTGCGGCTTGCCCTTTGCCATATGGAATGGATGAATTTTCACTTGCAGGATTTTTGCGCGGAAGCTCAGTTGAGCTTGTTAAAGCAAAAACAGTGGATTTGGAAGTTCCGGCAAATGCTGAAATTGTGCTTGAAGGGTATGTGGAAGCGGGGGAGATGAGAACCGAAGGTCCTTTTGGTGACCACACGGGTTTTTATTCGCGCGCCAAAGAATTTCCTGTATTTCACATCACTGCAATGACTCGCCGCAAAAATCCAATTTATCTTTCTACCGTCGTAGGACGGCCACCAATGGAAGACTGCTACATCGGAAAAGCAATCGAGCGGATTTTCCTTCCGGTTTTAAAAAAGCAACTCCCTGAACTTGTCGACATGAATTTACCTTGGGAAGGATGTTTTCATAATTGTCTGATTGTTTCAATCCGAAAGAGTTACCCTCACCAGGCGCATAAAGTAATGAGCGCAATTTGGGGACTTGGTCAGATGATGTTTTCAAGGTCAATTTTGGTTTTTGATTCAGATTGCAACATTCAAGACCTGAAGGAAGTAGCCTGGCGCGCTTTCAATAATGTCGACCCTAAGCGGGATATGGTATTTAATGAAGGGCCGATTGATGAGCTTGACCATTCAGCGAATCAGGATTTTTTTGGTTCCAAGGTTGGAATTGATTGCACGCGCAAATTGGTTGAAGAAGGAATGAGGCGTCCTTGGCCAGAGGACATGGTCATGACAGAAGCAGTGCAAAACCTCGTCACGCGCAAGTGGAAAGAATACGGATTTTAAATTGTAAAAAGCATGTCATGCTGAGCCCCACCAAACAACTGGTGGGCAGGGAAGCGAAGCATCTAGCGTTCAAGAAAAAATGAATGAGGCATATCACTAGGTAAGAATTAGCAAATGTTAGATCCTTCGGGCGACAAATAAAACTCAGCCCTCAGGATGACATAAAGGGATAAAGGGAATAATGCCCAATCGAGTTTCCGCCATATGAATAAACTCAAAGCTTTTTTTCAGTTGATCAAATTTGAACACACCCTCTTTGCGCTTCCATTTGCCTATTTAGGACTTTTTTTGGCGGAAGGTGGCTTTCCACGGGGCTCCATCTTTTTTTGGACAAGCCTCACAATGGTTTCGATTCGTACATGCGGGATGGCGCTCAATCGATTGGCGGACGAATCCATTGATGCGCGCAACCCAAGGACGGTGGGAAGAAAGAAATTAATTGAATTATTAACCCATCCCATTTTGTGGTTTGCCACTGTATTTTCAGCAGCAATTTTCTTATTTTCAACGCATCGCTTGAATACTTTGTGTTTTGCGCTTGCGCCCATTCCTATTTTTTTGGTTTTTGTTTACCCATTCCTTAAACGATTTACATGGCTTTCTCACTTTTGGCTAGGCGCTATTTTGGGACTTGCCCCGCTTGGCGGCTGGCTTGCCAGTCGTGGTGTGTGGTCATGGTCGCCGGTTTTGCTTACACTTGCCGTTATGTTTTGGGTGAGCGGATTTGACATGTTCTACGCGCTTCAGGACATGGAGTTTGACCGCCTTGAACATTTAAAATCTTTTCCCGCCCGTTTCGGAGCGAAAGCAACGCTTCTCGTAACGCGTTTTCTGCACGCACTTACTATTTTGATGCTTGCTGTAAGCGGTTTTGTTTTTGGATTGGGAATTTGGTATGGAATTGGCGTTGTGCTTGCCGCGGGATTTATTTTAAAGGAGCATGTTTTACTTGCTCGTTTTGGGCTTCAAAAAATAAACGAAGCATTTTTTAATCTCAACGCCTGGGTCAGTGTCATTATTTTTCTTGGAGTTTTTTTGGAGGCAGTTTTTCCGCTGCATCAATCATGAGTCATAGAGAGATGTCTAGAGTTCAAACCCCCCTCGTCGTTGCCATCTCGGGCGCGAGCGGCTCAATTTATGGATTGCGCTTTGTTAAAGTAGTTGTTGAACTCGGCATCCCAATTGTGCTCACCGTGTCGCGGTCTGCAAAGCTTGTGATGCGTGAAGAGCTTGGCATTAAAATTAAAGGCGAGGACGATTCTGATTTTCTCGAGTCAATATTTGAATCGAGTGTCCTTTCACAATTAAATTATGTTCCGGAACATGATTTAAGCGCCTCCATTGCAAGTGGTTCGTACCAGACGCGCGGAATGGTTGTGGTGCCGGCATCCACGACTTGTTTTTCAAAAATTGCAAATGGGATTTCAGATGGCTTGATTGAACGGGCGGCTGAATGCAATCTCAAAGAAGGACGCCTGCTTGTACTCGTTCCCCGGGAAACTCCCTTAAGCGTTCTTCACTTAGAACATCTTCTCAAGCTTGCCCGCGCCGGAGTTCGGATTGTGCCGGCAATTCCAGCGTTTTACTCAGGAGCGCAGAAGATGGAAGATTTGGTTGATTTCGTCATCGGAAAAGTGCTGGACCAGTTTCAAATTACGCACAACCTTTACCGCCGCTGGGAAGGTATGGAAACCCATCTCAAGCCGCATTCAGAGAAAAATACATGGCCAACAAACTTGCGTTAAAAAAAGTCCGCATTGGAAAAATTAATTATGTCAATACAGTTCCTTTTTACCATGGCTTTAGTGAAATGAATCATGTAGACATTTGCAGCACAGGGTCGCCAAGTGAAATCAATCAGGCAATGAGGAATGGAGAGATTGATATTGCGCCGGTTTCTTCGCTTGAATATGCAATGCGCTTTGATGAGTATTTGATTTTTCCAGAGCTTTGTGTTGGTTCAAGAGACTTTGCGCGCAGTGTGCTTCTTTTAAGTCAGGAAAAGATTAATGGGCTAGATGGTCAAAAAATCGTGCTGACGAATCAAAGTTTTAGTTCTCAGGCACTTCTTAAAATTCTGCTGCATTTTCGCTACGGCTTCAAAAATTCATTTGAAGTTTCTGACCAGTCACTCGATGACCTACTCGCCAGGAATCAATCCGTTCTTTCTATTGGCAACGAAGCGCTTTTTTTTAAACCGAACAAATTCGTCTACAAATATGATTTAAGTGAACTTTGGTGGAGCTGGACCAATTTACCTTTTTGTTTCGCGCTTTGGGTTGTTCGGAAAAAATTTTATGAGCTGTACCGAGAAGAAACAGTCAATTTTTTTAGGGAATTGAAGGCGGTCACTGAGCGGAATCTTTTAAATTTGGAGCAGCTGATTAAAGAGTCGCTTGAAATTACAATTGCCGATGAGCGTTTCACTTCTGTTTTCGGCTACCTCTTTAACTTAAGTTATTTGATTGATGACGAAGTAAAAAAAGGTCTCCTCTTATTTTACCGGTATGCCAACGACCTTGGCATTTTACCTCATGTACCTGAATTGAATTTTATTGAGGGAGCATAATATGAAACTTGCGGAAGAAAAGAATGCGGGTTTGAATGAAATTCTTGCGAAAGCGGTCGAGGGAGAGCGGATTTCAACAGAAGAGGGAGTCCGGCTTTATGACTGTGATTTGATGAGTCTCGCACAAGCGGCGACTCAGGTACGCAAACAAAAAAATCCAGACCAGCTTGTCACTTTTGTGGTGGACAGGAATGTTAGCTACACAAATGCCTGTTTCATTGATTGTGATTTTTGCGCTTTTTACAGGCGTCCCGGCGACCCTGAGGCTTACACACTTACGCTGGATGAAATTTTCGCTAAGATTGAAGAGCTTGTCAGTTTGGGTGGGACTCAAGTTTTAATTCAGGGAGGAGTTAATCCAAAACTTGGGCTTGATTATTACATCCATCTGATTCGTTCCGTCAAGGAGCGTTTTCCAAAGGTTGCGATTCATTCATTTTCGGTTGTGGAGCTTGACTTCCTTTCAAAGAAGGAACGAATGCCGCTCGACCAAGTGCTTCTCGTGCTTAAAGAAGCAGGTCTTAATTCGATTCCAGGAGGCGGAGCTGAAATTTTAGTGGAACGGGTACGCGAAAAAATAAGCCCAAAGAAAATTGACCCGGACGGCTGGCTTGATTTTATGCGCGTGGCCCATCGTGTTGGACTTAAATCATCAGCGACCATGGTATTTGGTCATGTTGAGACGCTTGAAGAACGAATGATTCACATGGAGCGTTTGCGCACGCTTCAGGATGAAACGGGTGGTTTTATGGCTTTTATTGCTTGGACGCTTGCGCCAAATGGCACGCCGCGCATGAGTCACTTCGAACAAGCCGGTGGAGCAGATTATTTAAGAACCGTGGCAATTTCACGACTGTTCCTTGACAATTTCAAGAGCATCAACGCCGGATGGTTAACCGAAGGACTCAAGCTGGGTCAAGTTGCACTTGCATTTGGCGCAAATGACATGGGCGGCACATTGATTGAAGACAAAGTACTTGAGCCAACAGGCATAACCATCCATACACGAAAAGAAGATTTAATCCGTCTGATTCGAGAAGCAGGATATGTTCCAGCCCAGCGGGACACGGATTACAGAATTCTTCAAGTTTTTGAGTGATGAAATCTCCTGCCTCACTGGCCGGCCGCGACACTCATTCTACGGACAAGCAAAAGTCAATCAAAAATGGCACTCATCATCCCGGCCGCAAAACCATTCAATCTTTCTTTGATGGTATTCCCACCCGCTACGATTTTCTAAATACTTTCCTCAGTTTTGGTTCTGACCAGTATTGGCGTAAGAGACTAGTCGAATATGCCGCGCGTCATTTTCCACGACTCCGTGATTCAAACGGCAATGTCACACTGCTTGATTTGGGCGCTGGAACCGGGAAATCACTAGAAGCTTTTCTTAACTTTTCAAATTTACGGCGGGCGGTTGGGTGTGATTTTTCATTTGGTATGATGAACATCGCACAGAAGAAATTAAGCGACCGCTGCCAATTCGTCGGCTCTGATTTTCATCATCTTCCATTCGCAGCTGAATCATTTGACGTGGTGACGGGAAGTTTTATTTTGCGGAGTGTAGAGGATTTTGAAACATTTTTTGGGGAAGTAAAGCGGGTGCTTCGGCCAGGCGGAAAATTTTTCTTTCTTGAGCTGACACGGCCACAAAATCAGTGGTTCTGGATTTTTTTGTACAAGCCATATTTAAAATGTTACCTCCCTTTGATTGGCAGGTTAATTTCAAGAAATGACGCAGCATACCGGTTTCTGTCAGATTCAGTTGAAACATTTATTGAACCCCGTAAATTGGCTCAGCAAATGAGTGATGCCAGATTTATTTCGGTTGAAATTGCTTCACTGATGGGTGGACTTGCGACCATTTTAGAAGGGGAAAAAGTGCGTTAACATGAATACTTTGCTTAAGTTGATTTTGACAATGATTTTGGTTTTTGTGACAAGCGTTTTGCTTACGCCGGTTCTTAAGATTTTGCTTCCAATGTTTTTATTTGAGAAGATTTTTAATCGCTTAATTATGATTTTAACGGTGGTTACTGCTTTCTTTTTTTTAAGGAAACAGAAAATTTCGTGGCAGAGTTTTGGATTTGATTTTTCAGGACCGTGGAAAAGGCTCGCGAGTTATGGATTTATATTTGGCATCGGGCTTGTGCTTTCAATGGTGGCACTTGAAGTTATTCTAGGGCCGAGGTATGTGCGTGATTCCATGAATTTCTCAGACATGATTCAGCGCTTTGCTAAAGGAATGGCAAGCGGAATTGCAGTTGGAATTGTAGAAGAATTTTTCTTTCGGGGATTTATTTACCGTTGGCTTGCAGTGCGAATGAATGCGGCGACGGCAGTGGCACTTTCGAGCGCCTTTTATTCATTGGCGCACTTTCTTGACAACGGGCAAATTTTTATTCCGAAACATCCAGGAATTAAGGATGCAATCAGGCTTTTGTTTGGTTACCTCGAGCCTTTATTTTTTCACACAGGGACAGTTCTTCCTGAATTTTTTGGGCTATTTTTATTTGGGGTTTTGCTCAGCGTTGCTTATTTGAGGACTCAGTCACTTTTCCTTTCAATTGGAATTCACGCCGGTTGCGTGCTTGTCATTAAATGGCAGCATTCATTTTTTAGGGTAGGGTCGGATGCGTTTCACGTTCTTTACGGCCGCCCGCCGCTTTACGACGGTCCTGTCGAATGGGTCTTTTTGGTCGTGGGCACCTTCCTGATTCTTCTATTTGTAAGACCGAGTAAAAAACTACTCGTGGATGTTTGCAAATAGGCATGACAGAGAAACAAATCTAAGTTTAAAGGTCACCCCTCACTCCTTAAAATTGACCAAGTAATTCACTCGTATTTATGTAATAATTACTTGTTTCTAAATCAAAACTCAATCTATGATTTACCTCGATAATAACGCAACGACGCCAATTGATCTTGAAGTAAAAAAAGCAATGCTTCCTTATTTAGAGGGGGAATTTGCCAATCCCTCCGGATTTTACCCTGCGGCAAAATTGGTTAAGTACGCGCTTGAAGAGGCGAGAATGGCTTTGGCTAAAGCGCTTTACGTTAAGGACAGCCGCAGCATTATTTTTACGAGTGGGGGAACGGAGAGCAATAATACTGCCATTCGGTCTGCGCTTAAATGTCTGCCTCATCGCCGGACGATTGTGACAACCTCAGTCGAGCATTCATCGATTTATTTTCTGTGCCAGGAACTTGAAGAAGAGGGTTACACGATCAAATACATTCCGGTAACGCGTGTAGGCGGGCTTGATCTTGACGCGCTTCAGGATGCGTTAGGTCCCGATGTTGCGATTGCGTCCATCATGTGGGCCAATAATGAGACTGGAGTTTTGTTTCCGATTCAAGACATTGCAAGAATTGTTAAAAAGCAAGGTATTCTATTCCACGTAGATGCAGTGCAGGCTTGCGGTAAAGTGGCGATTGATCTTTCAGATATTCAAATTGATTACCTTTCTGCATCCGCGCACAAGTTTCATGGACCGAAGGGAGCTGGAATTCTTTATGTTCGCTCAGGAGCTTTGTTCTCACCGCTTTTGTATGGCGGAAAGCAGGAGCACGAGCGCCGGGCTGGAACGGAAAATGTGAGCGGCGTGATTGGCATGAGTACAGCGCTTAACCTCGCAGTTTCTCATCTTAGTGAATACACCGAGCAGGTCTCTTTTTTACGTGACAGACTCGAAACGGGACTCTGTTCTCAAATAAGCAGATGTGTGGTAAATGGCGCGGATTTAGCGCGGCTGCCGAATACATTAAATATGACCATTCCCGATGTGAATAGTGAAGCGCTTTTAATTCGGATGGGAGAGCTTGGAATTTGTGCGTCAAGTGGTTCAGCGTGTCAGACCGGTGCACTTGAACCATCTCACGTGCTGCTTGCAATGGGTCGGTCTCGGGATGAAGCTTTGAGTTCTGTGCGGTTTAGCTTAAGCCGATTTACGACTCAGTCGGAAATTGATTTTGCATTGGACTTAGTTCCAAAAATTGTGGAAGAACTTCGCGAAATAGCGCGCGAAGAATCAAAAGTTTAAGAGGAATTGATGGCTCAATCAATCAGTGAACAAGAAATCTTGAATGCACTTAAGGTGGTGAAGGATCCTGACTTAAATCGGGACATTGTCAGCCTAGGTTTTGTCAAAAAGATCAAGATTGATCAAGGCAAAGTGTCATTTGATCTTGAGTTGACCACGCCTGCATGTCCGGTCAAGGAAGAGTTAAAAAAGGGATGTGAGGAAGCGGTGAGGAAACTTCCTGGAGTTTCGCATGTAGCGGTTGAATTAAAATCACATGTTTCGTCCCGGCCTCAATTTGGTCAAACAACCGTACTTCCTCAAGTCCGCAATGTGATTGCAGTGGCAAGCGGCAAAGGTGGGGTTGGCAAGTCAACGGTGACGGCAAATCTCGCACTTGCACTTTCTGATTCAGGCGCAAAGGTTGGACTTTTAGACTGTGATATTTATGGCCCAAGCATTCCTACGATGTTTGGTGTCAGAGGAAAAAAATTGGAATCAACAGTTGACCAGAAAATCCTGCCTTTAAAGGCTTGCGGTATTTCACTTCTTTCAATTGGATTTCTCTCAGATGACAAAACAGCTGTAATTTGGCGCGGCCCGATGGTTCACCAGATTATTCAACAGTTTCTGACCCGAGTCGAATGGGGAGAGCTTGATTATCTTCTGCTTGATCTTCCTCCCGGTACTGGAGACGCACAGCTCACGATTACGCAAACGGTAGCACTTTCCGGCGCCGTCATCATCACCACACCGCAGGAAGTTAGTTTGATTGATGCACGCAAAGCGCTCGTGATGTTTGAGAAAGTAAAAGTTCCAATTCTTGGAATCATTGAAAATATGAGTTACTTTGGTTGTGCAAAGTGTGGAGAAGTCGCCGAAATTTTTAAGCGCGGCGGAGCACAAAAAATAGGGGATGAATATAAAGTGCCGATTTTAGGAGAAATTCCGATTGACCCGCATATCGTGGTGACGGGTGATGACGGCCTTCCGATTGTACGTGCTGAACCAGATTCACTGACCGCTAAAATTTACCGGATGATTGCAGGAGCAGTCGCAGCTAGGATGAGCGTTTCAAACTTAACGCTCTCTGAAGCTGCGTCACTGAATGTTCAGTGGCAGAACAAATAAATGAAGTGGTTGAAAAAATTTTTCAGGCAGGAGAACGTGCTCTTGGTGTTCGCTGGAAGGATGGGCATGAAAGCAGTTATGAAATACGCGATTTGCGCCTAAAATGTCCTTGTGCCACTTGTGTTGATGAATGGACGGGCGAGAAGCGAATCAATGAAAAGCAAATTCCAGCAGATGTTCACCCAATTCAAATTGAAGGCGTTGGCCGATATGGAATTCGGATTCGCTGGAGTGACAGCCATGCAACCGGAATTTACACTTTTGAGTGGCTGCGCAGTCATTGCCCTTGTGGTCGGTGCTCGCGTCAGTTAAAAAATTGATTGGGAAGGAAAAAAGTCATGCATGAAGTAAACGAGGCTGTAAAAATTAAAACGCTGATTCATGAAATGTTGATTCAACTGGGTGAAAATCCAGAGCGCGAAGGTCTTGTGAAAACGCCAGAGCGGGTTGAGGCATCGCTCAAATTTCTGACGCGTGGGTACCGGCAGGACATTGAAAAAGTATTGAATGGAGCAGTGTTTGAAGAAAATTATGATGAGATGGTTGTGGTTAAAGACATCGATTTTTTTAGCCTTTGTGAGCATCATCTTCTTCCATTTTATGGAAAAGCGCATGTGGCTTATCTTCCTGACGGGAAAATCATGGGTTTAAGCAAAATCCCTCGCCTCATCGATATTTTTTCGAGGAGGCTTCAAGTTCAGGAGCGTCTTACAAGTCAGATTGCCGACTGCTTTATGGAGCATTTGAAGCCAAAAGGAGTTGCTGTGGTGATGGAAGCTATTCACCTGTGTATGGCCATGCGCGGCGTTGAAAAAAAGGATTCGTCTGCTGTGACAAGCGCAATGCTCGGTCAATTTCGAAACGACCCAAGATCTCGGTCTGAATTTTTGAGTTTGATTGGAAGGAAATAACTAAAAAATAAATTGCAGGATGCGCTAGCGCTGCGTCAATGTACTAGGCTTTTGAGGTTTTTAAATCCGCAAGTTCCTGCTCCAGCGCCTCAACACGTTTTCTTAATTCGTTCACAAGTTGCTGAGTTTCATAACTTCGTAGTTGAGAGCCAACCTGTTTTCTCATTTCCTGGTAGGGGCGGGCCGGAGCGCCAATCCAAATTTGTTTCGGAGGAATTTTTTTGCCTGTGGGGAGCCCAGCTTGCGCGCCAAGCATGACTTGGTCACCAACTTCGCAGTGGTCACCCAGCCCGACCCGGCCACCCATTGTTACATAACTACCTACTTTTGAACTTCCAGAAATACCAACTTGAGCCGAAAGGCAAGTGTGCGAACCAATTTCGACATTGTGCGCAATTTGAACCAAGTTGTCTATTTTAACTCCCTTGTGAATAATGGTAGAACCAACTGTGGCGCGGTCAATGGTGGAGCAAGCACCAATTTCAACATCGTCTTCAATTATTACATTGCCAACCTGCGGGATTTTTGCTTGTTTGGTTCCATCAAAAGCATAACCAAACCCGTCTGTTCCAATGATTGAGCCGGCGTGAATCGTGACGTGGTTTCCAATTTTGGTATTGGGGTAAATCATAACAAATGGATGTAAGGTAGTGCGTGTACCAATTACACTGTCGTCATCAATAAAAACATGTGAGCGAATCACCGAATAATCACCAATAACAACGCCCGCTCCAATATGAGCAAAAGGTTCGACAGTGACTTGAGCACCCAGACGAGCTGTTGAATCGATGTGAGCATGGTTTGAAATAGCAGGTGCGACATTTTTGGGCGGATTGAATAGTTGAAGCAAAATGGCCCAAGCTAGTTTAGGGGCTTGATGCTGAATCACCGGTTTTATTTTTGATTCAACTCCAATTGGGACAATCAGTGCTGAAAGGGTGGAGTTTTCGGCATTTGCCAGCTTCTTCGGATGGTCAATAAAAGCAATTAAATTTTCAAATGGCAGGTCAGTATTAGTGACTCCACGGATGATTGTTTGCCCATTTCCGATGAGTTTTCCTTGAACAAGCTGACTTAATTCTAAGAGGCTCTTTTCCATACAGTGGCTTATTTTACGGACTTAGGCGGGAATGTCACTTGAATTTTTTAAATAAAAGAGGAAAATACAGTTTTTACGACCTGTTCTCTTTAGGAGGTTTGTGATGAGTTCTTTTGCTTTAGAGTTAAGTAAAAAACGGTGTCAGCCGTGCGAGGGTTCAGTGAAGCCCTTTGATTTAAAAACGACGCAGAAGTGGCTTGAGCAGCTTTCTTCCTGGTCTTTGGGGCAGGACGGCAAGTCAATCACCCGGGTGTATTCAATGAAAAATTTTGTGCAGGCCGTCCAGTTGATTGAACAAATTGCAAAGGTGGCTGAGGCGGAGAATCATCATCCGGACATACATTTAACTTCGTACCGAAAGCTCGTGATTGAGCTCGCGACCCATTCAATCGGCGGTCTTTCTGAGAATGATTTCATATTAGCTGCAAAAATCGAAGAATTACCAAAGGCGTTGAAATGAACTCCTTAAGCCCCACCATTTTTGCCTGATAAATAAAATCATAATGATTCAGCCAGTAGAAAAAGGATTTGTACAGAAACTACTGCAAATAGCCATTATTTTTCTTTTGGTAGCTGCGTCCATCAATGGATGTGCACCCCTGAAGCCGGTTCAGCATGCGGCTACTCCTCAGAGTATTTCAGCGGCGGACACGGCCTATGGAGTGGTAGATCTGTACGTGCGCCAGGATCTTCACCATGAAGTCGCACCCCTTGAGACCTTGTGGCGGATTAGCAAAATGTATGATGTAGACCAGCAAGCCATTATGGATGTAAACAAGCTTGGTGACCCGAAAAGTCTCAATGTGGGGCAGAAGCTTTTGATTCCAAATGCAAGGCCTGTCCGTCCGGTCATTCCACTTTACAATACGCGGAAATGGACTTACATTGTAAT
>JAHFHD010000172.1 GCA_023247075.1 Candidatus Omnitrophota bacterium
CTTTGAAGTATTCCGCCCGGCTGAAATAAAGTAAGGAAAAATAGCGCAGGCGATGGCGATGAGAAAGAAAAATTTAACCCATTTGGAAATTGATTTGCGAAACATCCACCAAGGGGAAGCCAAGAATCCGTAATAACCAATAAAAAAGTAGCCGTTCGGGCTGGGAAGATAAAAATATCCAAATGGAATTCTTGCCATCAAACTAACTGAACCCATCAAAAGTTCATAGGTCAATGCAACAAACATGCCGAAGAATCGGGCGAGCATTGGGAAGGCGAAATCCAAAATAAGCAATCCCAAAGTCGCAGCAAGATTTAGAAATGAAACTGGAATGGCGATGAGATTTGCTGCAATACTGACCGGAGAAAAAATGTTGAAGTAATAAGTTAGAATTGGGAAAAGCCCAATCGTTACCGCAATTGAGGCAGCCGCCCAATCACCCAGAGCATCTTGTGTTCGTTTCAAAAAAGATTTGGGAGCGTGCTCAACTTTTAAAAGCACCAATTCACGAATCTGATTCGGCCGGTTCAAACCCGAATTCCACAAGTTTTTTACCTTTGGGTAGAGGTAAATCAATGAAAACACCGCGGCAAATGAAAGTTGAAAAGAGGCTTGATGAATAAAGTTTGGAGACCATGTGAGTAAAACAAAAAGCGCAAGGCAAAGCGTATTGACCGAATTTGCCTCATCCCCCACAATCAGTCCAAGCAATACCACGCAACTCATAACTCCTGAACGAAGAACAGGAGGATTGACTCCTGCAAGAACGGTGTAAACTATAATCATTGTCATCGTCAGAACAAAACGAATGAAACGGGGAAACTTTAGAAAAGTACAAATCACGAGAAATAGTCCGGAGACAAATGACACGTGAGACCCGCTAATCGCAAGCAGATGAGCAGTTCCTGTTTCCGCAAAATCATCTTTCGCGAAACGAGGAATGTCTTTTCGAAATCCAAAAAGCAGCGCATTCGCAAGCGCTGCGTCAAGCTTTGGTAGTAAATAGTCAATGCGATTTTTCAGATGTGCCCTCAAACGATTCAACAAAACAAGGGTTGGATTCAGCTCATTATGTCCAAGCACCGAAACTGATTTTTTTCCTATTCCTCTCAAAATCTGGTAAATACCAAGCTTGGCAAGATAATCCGAATAGTCAAAAGCATATGGATTTCTGGCACTTTTTGGTCGCTCAAGATTCCCCTTAATACGCAATTTATCTCCATATGAAAGAGAAGCCTTTGGATTGTGAAGCATGACCAGCACACATCCCTGAGCCATTTCAATAAGGCCATTTCGGTACATGCTTTTCACATCCATTAAAAACGAAACTGTTTCTTTGCGTCCTTCCTTCTTCGTTTCTGGAACAGTTGTGACAATGCCATCTAAAACAATCCATCCGTTGCGTGCCATCACCGCAATGTGATTTTTAGGGAGCGTCTGTTCATTAAGACCAAATAAAAAACCAAGCGAGAGAAAAGCCAAGACGCAAATAAATGGGTAAAAGTATTTTGAGTAAAAAGACAAAATAAACGGGAGGAGAAAAATGGCCAAAACAAACACTGACAAAAAGGAAACTTTGACAAATGGGGCAAGTGCAATGCCCAGTGCGAATGAAATCGATAAATAGCAAATAGGCGAAATAAAGCGAAAATATTTGCTGCTTGCCTTCCGGTTACTGAGACGTGGCTTTGGTAAGGTCAACATGAATCAAGAAGTCTTTCTGTTTCTCCAAATGGCGCAGACATGCAATCAAAAGCAGAACAAGCGCCACTAGAAAAATAATCCGGCTCTGGTAGAAAAAAGTTTTGCGCATATTTTTGAGTCAAAAACTTGAGTTAGAAACTTGCGTTCTGCATATTTTCCCCTCGCCCCCTATGAGGGAGAGGGAAATTGATTCAGAAAATTGCAGAACTCAAGTTTGAAAATTAAATGGAGCAGGCAGTTTCACGGTTTTTAAAGTAAGCGGAGACTTTAAAAGCGAAAAACTAGCACGCTTGCGGGAGGAAGGAACGGGTGGTTAGGTGAAGGTTACGCAGGCAGTTTTAATTTAATCTCACTTGTTTTGGTTTCGATGACCACATTGCGGTCCATAATTTCTTTCACATAGGCGCCATCAATCGAATCACCGATGGTGACAATTCGTCCATTAATCACAGCGTAACGCTCGTTACCAAAAATGGAGACGCCAGACAAAACATATGGAGCCTGCTCGTCTTTTTGATGAATTGCTTTCAAAGCTATTTGTTCCAGCAATTTCATTTGGTCAAGCGGTTCTTGAGAGTTCGAGATTGCTTCGTCAGCCTTCGGCTTCCTCGCAATGACGGCGTCTTTTGCAGCCTCTCCTGGGACATCATTGTGAGGAACAGGCAAATCATCGGAAGCCTCGGGTTGATTGGTTTCTTCTTCCTGAATTTGAGACTGCTTAACCAGACTGTTTTGTAAGCGCTTAGGTGCTCCGTCATTGCGAAGCAGCATTTCAGGCAATGCTGAAGCAATCTCAGAATCTGGATTGCTTCGTCCCGGCTGATTCGCAGCCAGTCCTTGCAATGACTGAGTAGTATTTTGAATTGAATTTTGTTCCAAATCAATCGGCTTTTCTTTTGAGCTTTCTTCGGTTTCAGAAAGATTCTGAATTGGAAAATCTGGAACTGATGCGTTGCTTAAATGAGGCGCGGGCTTCATAAACAGCTTGTACGAAAAAAATCCGATGGCAAGACCAATCATGACAAGCATGACGCCCAATACCCAGAAACCAAAACTTCCTGTCTTGACCTTATGGGCTGGCAGCACACTAAACTCTCTGTCTAAATCTAAATTGAGCAGGCGATTCGCAAGGCGGTCTGCTTCGCGCGCTGATTCAAGAGGCGACTGAATGCGCACACCTGTCATATTTGCTTGCCCATCCCGCGTTACTCGGTCTTTCTCAGCTCGCTTAAGTGCCTCTGTAATAATACTCATAGAACAGAAACTCCTTCGATTTCCTGGTAAGCTTCCTCAACCAACTCCAGCGTTACTAGTCGCGTACTTCTTGCATAGGCCCCAAGTAGCGAGACATCGCATAATGTATTAATCAAACGCGGAACGCCTTTAGAGTGCCGGTAAATAAACTCAATTGCTCCATATGAAAAAAGATTCTGGGTTCGTTTACCGAAACCAGCAACCGTCAGTCGATGCGAAATGTATTCTTCCACTTCATTTAAGTCAAGCGCGGTTAAATGGTAACGAATTGCAATACGCTGCCTCAACTGAGCAAGCGAAGGAGCGTCAAGAAGCTGCCTCAGTTCAGGCTGCCCAACAAGCACGATTTGAATTAATTTCTCACTGTTTGTTTCAAGATTTGAAATCAAGCGAATTTGCTCAAGCGTTTCCGGTGTTAAGTTCTGAGCTTCATCAATAATTAGAACACAGTTAAATCCCTTATGAAATTCATCCAAAAGAAAACGGTTCAAACCGTCGAAACAATCCTTTTTGGTGTGCCCGGCAATTTGAATTCCAAAATCTTCCACAATCGTTTGAAGCAAAAGAACGTCAGAGAGCATGGGATTGAGCACCAAAGCGGTGTGTGTGTTGCTTTTAAAACGCTCAAGAATGGCG
>JAHFHD010000019.1:0-18084 GCA_023247075.1 Candidatus Omnitrophota bacterium
CAAAAAATGATTTCGGTTCATGATTTCCTAACTCCCCTCAAGAAAAACGGGATTACATTTCTAACGGGAGTTCCATGCTCCTTTTTTAAAGCTGCAATTGACTGCACACTCGATGACCCAAAATTCCGTTACGTCATGGTGCCTAATGAAGGAGCAGCTCTTGCCGCTGCCTCTGGGGCATACTTAGCAGGACGAAAAAGTTTGATTTTGATTCAGAATTCAGGCTTCGGTAATTTGATTAATCCCCTTACTTCTCTCAATATGATTTACAAAATACCGGTGCTAATTATGATGAGTGGACGCGCTTATGGAGTGCCCGATGAGCCGCAACACAAAATCATGGGACAATCAATGGGAAATATTCTCGATGCAATCGGCATTAAGCACGAAGATCTTCCTCAAGAGCCAGCGCAATACGTCAAAGCACTTGAGCGCTCTCTTCGGTACCTCAAACAAAAAAAACTTCCCTTTGTATTCTTCGTTAAAAAAGGAACGCTTGAATCCTACAAACGAAAAACAAAGCCGGTCGCTCAATTTCCCTTAAAAAGAATTGAAGCTATTCAAATAATTTCCAAAGCCTTGACGCCGCGGGAATATGTTTTGGCTACAACTGGAATGCCGTCAAGAGAACTATTCGCCATTTGCGACCGAAAACAAAATTTCTACATGCAGGGCTCAATGGGTCATGCTCCAGCCATTGCTTTGGGGCTCGCATTTGAAAAGCTGGACAAAAAAATAGTGGTGCTTGATGGCGATGGCGCTCTGCTCATGCACATGGGTATTATGTCTTCCATCGGTCATTACCGGCCAAGCAATCTCTACCACCTTGTGCTGGACAATGAATCATATGAAACAACGGGCAACCAAAACACCACTTCCTCAACCACTAATTTCTGCCAAGTCGCACTCGCCGCTGGTTACGCAAGCGCAGAAGAAATCAGTCATCCTGAAAAATTAAAAATAAAACTCAAAACTTTTTTTAAATCAAAAGGCCCCGCATTCCTCAGAATCAAAATCAACCGAGAACCATTCCCTAACATCCCCCGAATTTCATCACGGCACACGTCTGAGCAAATCACTTCCAATTTCACGCGCTCACTTAAAACTTCTTCATGACCAAAACTTTTCATAATCCCACTGAACGGCTTGTAAAAAATGGAGCAAGATTTGAATTAAGAGGTGAACTTTCAAAAATTAATCCCAAAAATATTCTGCTAATTACCGGAAGTAAAACTTTCCTTAAGTCTATCTATTACAATGACTTACAAGATTGCTTGAACAGTTTTAATCACAGCGACCCGCTCACAATTTCAGAAACACCTACTGAAGAATTTGTTCAGAAAAAGTGGAATGAATTAAAGAAAAAAAACTATGACACAATTGTTGTAGTTGGCGGAGGAAGCGCGCTTGACTTCGCAAAAGCATTGGCTGCCCTGCTGGTCCAAAAAAAAGGAACACTCAAAGAATTCTTGTCGAACAAACGAAAACTTGAAGGAACTCCCCTTCCTTTAATTGCGCTTCCCACAACTGCAGGCACTGGAAGCGAAGTGACTCAATATGCGTCAATCGAAACAAGAGACAAACAAAAACTCAGTTTTACAGACGAAAAACTGTTTCCAAAAATAGCACTTGTTGATCCTGAGCTCACGCATTCCATGCCGCCTTATTTGACCGCTTGCACTGGTTTTGATGCCATTTGCCAGGCCATTGAATCTTATTGGTCGCGGAATCGTACGGAACACTCGGAAAAACACGCGGTGAGAGCAATTCCTCTTTTGCTTCGTCATATTGAGCGAGTGATTTTGCAACCGAATGACAAGGATGCCCGATTTCAAATGTCTTACGCGAGTTCAGAAGCGGGATTTGCCATCGCTGAAACAAAAACAACCGCCGTGCATTCCGTTTCTTACCCAATCACAACTTACTTCAAGGTTCCTCATGGCCATGCCTGCGGACTCACCTTAGCCCCTTTTATTCGTTTTAACGCATCAGCTTTAATGGGCGAGCGCGGCGCAAAATTGTATGAATTAATGGGCGTGTCCTCTGCTGAAAATGCCGCCCGGCTTATTGAAGACTTAATGAAACGCATCGGTCTTGAGCAACGTTTAAGCAAACTGGGAATTAATTCGAAAGGAACTCATCTCATTATTCAAAATGGATTCCGCCCAGACCGAGTCAAGAATAATCCCCGAACATTAACTCCTGAAGAACTGAAAAAAATTCTTGAATCAATTGCTTGAGGAGCAAGATGGCTGAACAAAAACGCAACATGGTGTTGCTCACTATTGACGGACTCAGACCTGACCATCTGTCAATTTATGGCTACAAAAGACCCACGGATCAAGCCATTGCTCTATTCCAAAAACAGATGGTGGTGTTCAAAAATGCGCACACACATTCTTTTCCCACCATTCGTGCCTTTCCGGCAATTTATGCTTCCATTTGGGCTGATGAATGCACAACCAAATTTTTCTGGCAGCATTTTAAAAAGCTAGACCTCCCAAAGTGGTGCCTAACCATTGCCGAAGCTTATCAATCACACTCATACTACTGCGCAGCGCATACGGGCTGGTCAAATTTCTTAACTCCCGGACAAGGATTTGCGCGCGGTGTCTCAGACTTTGTGGGCATGCTTCGCGAAGACCGTCTTGCATCAAAAAACTTTTGGGAACAGATTTACTCATCTGCCTGGCAGCATCTCATTTACTCATTTCGTTACCTTCCATCTTCGCGTCTTGTGGATTTCATTGATTGGGGGTTTCACTGGTTTCGAGAAACAGTCAATACTCTCCTCAAAACAAACCTTCAGTCGGCCGGAGGCGTTGGGGGACGGTCGGCCACAGCCGTTTCAAGTTACTTGCTTAACCGAATCGATGAGAATCACCAAAAACCATTTTTTCTGTGGGGACAATTTCACGACGCACATGTTCCGCTTGCTCCCCCAAAAGAACATGCCTTTCACGCGAATGTCACCCCAGAAGAAAAAAAATTAATCGGCAGTGCCATTTACCACCAAACTCCACTCTCAGAGGAATTACGCGAAAAACTAATCGACCTTTATGACGGGGGAATTCGCACTGCGTTTTATGAAATCGGAAAAGTTTTTGACAAATTAAAATCACTCAATCTACTTGAACATACCTGCGTTATCATCACTTCAGACCACGGATGCGCTTTTTGGGAACATGGTTATTGGGCATACCCGGAAAATAAATTCTACGATGAGTCTACCAAAGTTCCGCTTCTGATGCATTGCCCGGAGCGCTCAAATGGCCCCCATTTCGTAGACACGCCCGTTTCACTGATGGACCTTGCGCCAACGATGCTTGAACTTTCCCATCTCTCGCCTGAGTGGCGCTTTTTTGGTTCCAGCTTTTCAGAAGCTGCCACTCAATCCAAAAACCAAATTGTGCGCACTGAAATCTGGATTGAAACTTTAGGCCCGCCTCCACACACATGTCTTGTTAAAGATGGGGCCAAAATTGTGTACCGAAATGACCGGAAAGAATTTGTGGGTACCATCACGCGAGACAGTCAAATGCGGCCTACAAGTGGAAAGGAAAAGAGATGTTTCCACTCACTATTCGGGACATACGAGAAATCAAAACAAAATCATACCCAAAAATGTAATTCTTAGCCTTGTTGAGCACAGCTTGTCAAAGTCACTTCTTTAAGGAAATCCCTGAAACCCTTTTTGCTTTTAACCACATCAGAAGGGCTACCAGAAAAAAGACGGCCCATGAAATAATCTGGCCTGTAATGGCTGACAGAATGGTCAATTCTCTTGTCAAAAACCAAGTCAACATGACGCCCAGCGGAACTAGTAAATAAATCGGTTTCATTTGTTTTTTACCGATTTGGTAAAACAAAATCAAAAGTGCAAGCATTTCAATGGCAAGCGCCACTCCATACAAAAATATGTACTCTGCAGCTTTTGCATACCCCATTCCATACAAGGTTTTCACAAGCCACTCGGAGCCAATCAGCGCAACTATGAGAAATCCAGTGCCCAGACCAGCCACAATCAGAAAAGCTTTTTTAAAAAGTCCTGGTTCTTCGCGTTCCTGAGACAGAATCTGCTCATAAAAGGGAACTGAGACTGCAAGCGTAAATGGGAGCAATGTATTCCTGAGACTAAAAAGAACTCCGAAAAGCCCTGTTGTGTCTGCATCCATACGCGCCCTTGAAATCATCATCGGAAAATTGTCCATAAAAAGATAAAATCCCAAAGTCGTCATAATCAAACCAACGGAACGCAATTCTTTGCGCACAGTAGCAAATCCCCATTGCAAGCTGTAGAGTGTCCTTTGTTGGGTTAGAAAAAATAGAATGAGGCATAGCATTGCAAATACATAACCAGAGATGGCGCCAGACGGGCCAAATTTAAGAAATAGGAAAGCAGAACCAAAAAGTAAGCGCGAAACTGCTTCAGTTAAGACAGACATGGAAAAGGCGAGATGACGCCCTGCACCCTGAAGCATTCCATAAAATGAAATAAGTATTGGACGCAAAAAAATCATCAGTGCCGTAAAAACAATTGGGTACACCGAAAAACTATTTAATAGTCTCGCAACAAGCGGCCCTGTAAGAATCAAAAACAAAGCAATCAAGCTGCCAGCAAGAGCTCCAATTTGAAGAAATTCGCCGCCCACTTGCCTTCTCGCTTCCCCTGAGTAAATTCCAACGCAATGTACCGTCGACAAATGAAGAGGCATGCTAAACAGCGAAAAAATCCAATAGACGCTTAAAAGTGCCTGAAAAAGGCCAAAATCATTCACTTTAAGCAGCCGGGCAGCAATAATCATGTACAGGAAAGAAGCGATGCCAGCAATCGCCTGGGAAAGCGAAATAGCGCCTACATGCTGAAGAAAAAGATTTTTCTGATGAGGATTTTGGGGCATGATTCTTTCCTAAATTAAAGAAACTCTTTTAATAATTCCACCGCGGCTTTGACTTGTGTGTCAGGACTCCCATCTTGAGCTGCTCCAAAAGGAATGACCAAATCAGGAGTAATTCCAACGTGGTCAATTTTTTTTCCGCCTGGAGTAAGATATCTTGCCGTAGTTAATTTCATGGCTGAGTGCTCATCAAGTGGAATAATTGATTGAACGGATGCCTTCCCAAACGTTTGTTCGCCCACGATTGTCGCCCGCCCATAGAACTGCATGGCAGCTGAGAAAACCTCGGAAGCGCTTGCCGAGCTATGATTCACGAGAATCACCACTCGAAAATCATAGGGTGGTTTTTCTTGAGCAGTCATATGCTCTTTCCTTTGCGCGTCAATCTTACTCTGAACCGTGACAATTAATTTTCCTTTGGGAATAAATTTTTCGGCCATTTGAATAGCTCCCGGCAGAAGACCACCTCCATTGTCCCGAAGATCAATGATTAAAGCTTTGATCTTTTCTTTTTGGACAAGACCCTCGAGCTCCTGATTAAACTGTTCAAATGTATTTTCCTGAAAATTTGAAACGCGCAGGTACCCAATTGCCTTTCCAATTTTATGAACGTCATGAACTGCTGGAATTTCAACTGAACTGCGTGTCACAGAAACGTCAAAAAGCCGATTCTCCTTCGTGCGCCAAATTGTGAGCGTAACCGAACTGCCGACTTCTCCCCGAATGAGTCCACTCACTTCAGGAAGCTCCTTACCTGAAACCGGCACATCTCCCACTTTTAAGAACCGGTCATCGATTTGAAGCCCTGCCTTCTCAGCAGCTCCACCCGGCATGATTTTATTGATTGCCGGCAATCCATCTTTTTTAATGAGTTCTGCGCCCAAGCCACCATATGCGCCTTTGACATGCATTTGAAAATATTCAAAGTTTTTTGGATCAATGAACATGGAATACCGGTCAAGTGAAGCAAGCATACCGGCAACCGCGTGGTAAAGAAGATCTCTTGCATTCGCTTCATCAACATAACCCGCTATGATGGCGCTTGCAGCTTTTGAAAAAAGCTTGAGCTCGGCCAAAATCTGCGGATTGGGTCCCGGACCTCCAGATGATTCGCTTGCCTGGCTCAAACCACCGCCAAAGATTAAAGCAAAGCAGAAGAACATCATGACTATTTTTTGTTTCATCGCCTCATCCTTTCTAGTCTAACTAATCGCTTAAAAACTTTTCGTTCCAAAACACAATGTTTCCATTTTGCTCCGCCACGCACAATACTTTGAGATGGGTTTTTTTCTTATGGTCAAGTGTTCCTACACTTTCAATCATAAAATGAGTGGACTTAACTGCGAGGAGTCCTTTGCCAATTGACGCTTCAAGTGCCGTTTTCTCATCGTCATTTAAAGCACTTTTTTGTTCGAGTTCCGACGCAATAGAAGACAGTTCAGAAAAGGCCTGGTCATCACGAGTTCCCATTTTGCCGTCAAGCCCTCTTCGGTAAGACAGAATTTTTTTCACAATTGAATCATTTACACCAATTGCCTTTAGTACTTTTTTTGAAGCGGTATTGAGATTGATTGTCCCCGTCCCAAATAGGGTGAGGTAAGGCCGCAATTGATTTAAAATCTTTTCGGTCATTCCCTGAACCAGTAAAAGTTCTTCAAGAGAACTAAAGGGTGCGTTTTTGGGCCGGTATGGCGGACTTAGTGATTCATAATACCTGCTTTCAGCTCCAGAAAGATGCCGTGAATCATCCTCATCTCTCCAATCAAAAATGGATTCTGCAATTTTGACAGCTTCTTGGTCATCCAATCCTGTCACGTCACGGATGAGTGCTCTCAAAATATTAGGGTCACTGACAAGATTGATGTTAATTTTTCGATTCTCATCAACTGCTCCATACCACAAACTAAGTTGAGCGTCAGAGCTTAAATCACCATCATCCGACTGAAGATGACTCACCATAAATGTCCCATCACCCACGCGGACTTCTTTAAATTCCATTTCGCTTCGGCTCCAAGAATCATTTAACGCGTCGTAAGGCTGACTTTTCCCGCTTTTACTGTGGATGGAAATTACCTTTTTCACACCAGCCTCGGCAATGAGACGTAACTTTTCCCGGTCTTCAATCTTGCCTGCCGCATTTAATCGTTGACGAACTAAAAAACCAATTGAGAGCGAAACGATTGTAAGGAACACAAGAACCCAACTCACCAGAACGAGAATGCTTCCGCGAGTCCGTGAACTCAATTGAATCATCCGCAAACAAGTCATGCGAATCAATAGGAGGCAACTACTGTTCCAGAGTTTCTTTTTCAAATGCTTCCCAGTTTATTTTGTAAACATAAATGTAATTCTTGGTCAAAGGACTTTCTTTGTAGATGAAAGGCGTAAGAAATTGAAGAGTCTTTCCTTCCAAATAGGAAGCGCGAAATAAAATTGACTTAATCAATCTGGGATCTGCGAGCACTGCGGAATAAATCCCATGTTTTTCAATTAAAAGGGCTGAGCCGTCAATTTGACGCCCGCTAAAATGTTTTTCAATCAGCTCTCCATCTTTCAGATAAAAAAGACTGACTGGATACCCCTCTACTTTTTTCCCGGGAACTTTGACATAAGCATCATAGTTGCTTAAATTAATTGTCAAACCATTCTTAAAATGAAGAATATTTCCGATTCGCGTTTGCAGTGGCGACTCACTTTCATATTTGAGCACACGGCTTGTGACTTGCATGACATCTTTGACATATTGTATGGAAGCTTTGTGGGGATTGAGAAATTTCTGTAAATTAAAACGCCTTTTTTTATTTTTATTGGCCTGAACCAATTCAGCAGCACGCTTAAAATCCCATGTCCCAAAATACCAGAGGGCTAAATTCTGAGTAATCATTTCCCCATAAACCATAAAATAAGCAGGAGGCAGAGGTTGTTTGCCATGTGTCAGCAAAATAAATTCATCCTTTTCTTTCTCAGACAAAACTTGAGGCAGAGTAGCTCTTGCCTGTGTCCGGTTTAATGTCACAACTTTTGCAATTAAAGGTACCGCTTCATGGAGTAAAAAACCATGTTTTAACAAATACTCGGGCGCTTCATTGCCGCTCAAATTAATCATCCTTAAAAGACCAATCGCTTCCCGTTCGTCACTCGCAAAGTACACACGAGCAATCCAATAATTTTGGTGTAAATGTTGATTGGCTCCATCTAAAAGAGTGCGGCGTTCAGCAATTCCAGTAATAAAGTGACCGGGCGGCCACCAACAATTAATAATGGCATTTTCTTCCGTCCGGTTTTTAATTTCCATGAGCGCGCTGTACCACACGTCATCCATCAAAGGTTTCATGCCTCCTGAAAAAAAAGAGGCAATCGACCAGGAATGCGGAAAGGTTGTCAGCATCACAAATGAAAGAAAACCTGTCACTGCAATTTTTCTGAGTAAATTGGGACGTCGAAAACGATTGGCAAATAAAGTGATGAGGCGTATGGACGAATCAAGTCCAAATGCCACCACTAAGTAAAAAGGCATGGTTACAAGGATTGAAAACCGCTCCGTTTGAAGGGAAAAAATCGAACTAATCAAGGTGATGAGGACCAGCGACGCATAATGAAGCAATCGCATAAGAGATTTTGTCACTGCCGAATAAACAATCCCAATAACGGCACCAAAACCAACGAGACCCATAATGCCATAATGACCTGCCACCAAAGCTATGAATCTTTTCCAGGAAATTGACTGGGCTTCATCAACCGTTAGGAACACATTCGGCCATGCGCCCAAACCAGTTGTTTCATATTTTTTGACGTAAATAAACCCCTCTAAAAATGTCTCGTAGAACCTAATCGGGGACGAAAAAATCACAACAAAAATAACACTTGTTAAAAAATAGACGCCGACAAATTTGAAGAAGAAAGGGTCTTTTTTTTGAGTGATTCTCATTGCCAAAGCAGAACACACTCCAATTCCAATTAAAACATAAGAATAATACGGCCAACCTGCCCAAAATGCAGAATGCAGCCCAGTCATGATTCCGCTCACAATGGCTGACTGGACAATATATTTTTTTTGAAGGGTTGACCAAAAATAAGGAGTCAAAATCAGAAGCGGGAACAAACAATTGTACGGGTCGGTGTCAAACCAGCCAAGCGCGCTCCTTTGAACGAAAATTGGAGCGAGCGAAAAAACAACTGCCGCAATGAACGTAGCAAAAAGATCAAGCCCCAAACTAAGGCCAGCAACAAAGAAAGCGGCTACAACGAATACATACAATATGAGCGGAACATAACTAAGCGCTTTCATCAAGTCAATGTTTGGACGCCACAACTTCAAAAATTCATAAACCAACCAGCCGACATGCGGATGAAGATAAAAAGCAGACTGACTGCCATAAGGAGCAGTTTGCAGTGGATTAAAGTAACGACCCGTCATCCAATTTTTTGAAAGCCCGCCGTCTTTTAAGATTCGTTTTACCTGCAATAAAAAGTAATAGGGATCAGCGCCTAGGAGAAACTGATTGGTCTGGGGCTGCATGGCTTCCGCTGTTTTTCTGATTTGGTCTGAAATCTGGCGTTTTTCCGTTCGCATCAACTGGCGACTTTTCTTTCGGATGAGTTCTTTCTTTAAGTCGAGGTCAAGGTCTGGAAATTGTGTCTCCACTAAAACCTCTATTTTTTTCATCAATTTTTTATAGACCAAATAAGTAGCGCGCTCACGAATAGGTTCCTGCTTTAAAGCGCGTATTGATAAATGAAGCGGGTACCAGCGGATATAGACGCCGAGAGCACTCGTCACCAAAATAAGACAAAGGCACAATGCTATTTTTTTGTGGTTCAGATTCATATGTGGGACCATGACTTAGAGAAAAATACCATGTGAGATATCGACTGTCTGTAAATTCCCCTTGAGCTTGTTCTTCGCTCATGGATAATAGGGGCATGTCAACGCAAAGAGTGCTGATTGTGGTTCCGGCTTACAATGAAGGCCGAATCATTGGGCGTGTCGTAAAAGAAATCAAAAAGCTTTATCCGGATTTTGACCTGGTGGTTGTCAACGATGGCTCTGGGGATGGTACGCTCGCCGAAGCTGAAGCTGAAGGAGCAAAAGTCATTTCACTTCCGTACAATCTCGGCATAGGAGGCGCTGTTCAAACAGCTTTCAAAATTGCGCGCGACGGAAATTACGACGCAACCGTTCAAATTGATGGAGATGCTCAGCATGATCCTACCTATTTAATGGGAGTCCTCACTCCTGTTTTAAAAGGCGAGCTTGACCTGTGTATTGGAAGCCGCTTCCTCGCAGCACATTCGGTTTTTCGCTCTACTTTTGCCCGTCGAATTGGAATCCGATTTTTCTCATTTTTACTAAGCTCGATGACGGGAATTCATTTGACAGATCCAACGTCCGGATTTCGTGCCACCGGAAAAAATCTGATTCGCAGTTTTGCAAATTATTACCCTGTTGATTTTCCAGAGCCGGAAGCAATCAAAATCGCAACACGATTAAAAGCAAAAATCGGAGAAGTGCCGGTCAATATGAGAAAGCGTTTGGGAGGCATCTCATCCATCCGGTATTGGAATACCGCCTATTACATGATTAAAGTGACACTCGCAATCTTAATCGACACACTGAAGACTGGGGAGAAAATTTCAGATGAACGTTAAACTTTTTGTTTTGGCAATTACATTAATTGTTCTCTTCTTGGTCATCGACCAGATTCGCCGACAAAAGATGACCTTCAAATACTCACTTGCCTGGTTTTTTATTTCACTTGTAGTGCTCTTCTCTGCTGTATTTGAGAAAAGTTTGTACCGCGTTGCTTTTCTTGCGGGATTTAAACTCCCAAGCAATTTTATTTTTTTCCTGCTCTTTGTCTTTTTTATTCTGCTCAGCCTCTTCCTTACCCTCTACATCAATGAACAAAATAGCCGAAGCGAAACTCTTGCGCAAACAGTGGCCATTTTGGAATTCAAGCTAAAAGAATTAGAAAATCGAATCAAAAGAAAAATAGGTTAAGATGCTGGAGATGATTTCTATGAATTGGGGGGCGCGAAAGGATTGCGGGAACGAGGCGATGATTTTCCTTTTTGCTGCGGCACGCCTTCCTGTGGATGAGGACCTGAAGCTGAAGAAGCTACGCGAGAAATCGCTACCGTTTTGTCCCGGCTTCGCTCAACCGATTCAATAGTTGCAGCCAAATCTGACCGGTTGATTGATCGAAGAAATGAAATCGGCTTAAGAGTCAAAGCTGGCCTGTCTAAAACTGCATACACCAGTCCAAGTCCATATTGCGCTTCTGGCTGCTTAGGGTTTAAGTTCACTGCTTCCAAAAAGTATTCCTCTGCTTTTTTTGCGTCATGCCAATTCGACAAATAAATCCAGCCCAATCCAATCAGTGCTTTAAATGAATCTGGTTTCAGGTCCAACGCTTTCTGAAAACAATCGCGCGACATTTCTTTGGTCTTTTCTTCATCTTCTACTTTCATGCTTGCGTAGACAGAACCCAAATTGACATAGGCATCCGTTAAAGACGGATTTAGTTCAATTGCTTGTTCTAGGTAATGGACAGCATTCGTTTGCGAATCTGGTTTCTGCATGTACGCGACACCCATCAGATTGTAAACATCTGGAATGCTGCGGTTCAGCGCAAGCGCGTTTTGGAGTTTTTCAATGGCAGGTTCATAGTCACCTTTTCTCAAATCCTGCATTGCTGCTTCGTAATACTCTTTGACAGTTGGTTCAGAGGCAAACGAAACATTCATCCAACAAAAAACAAGGACGATGGTGGCAACTACTTGATTATTCAGATACAGTTGCTTCTGACTCAGGCTCATCTTTTGATCCTTCAGGCGGCTCCTCTGTCAGCTCAATTACTTCGACTGGTTCTTCAGACTCAGAAGTTTCAGACACAGTCGCATCAAGAGGGGCTGAACTAGATTCAATCTTTTCCCTAGGTGCTTCCTCAGTCTTTGTTTCTGTTGTTTCTTTTGTCTTTGTTTCCGGTTTCACTTTTTCTGCTTCTGGGGCTTTCTCATCCGGCACAGCCGTGTTAATCAAAATTCGCGACAAATCCATTTCATACTTCATCACACTCGCATCTTTCGTTTTTGGTGCAAATAAAAAACTATGAATTTTAAATAGGTAGGCAGAATCTTCTAAAAGACGCATAAATCCCAAAATATTGCTGAGCGAACCTTCTCCTGAAATCTTGATTCGGTATTCCTTCATCACTGGATTTTCTTCGGCATCACCTGATTTGGTGTCTGAAATTTTTACTGCCTGCAATTTTCCCAAACTCTCAATTTCGTGCAAATGATCTCCAATAATTTCCTCTTCAGTTTGCTTATTCGAAGCGAGGTACTTTTTGTATTTTCCGTGTTCCTTAAAAATACTTTCCTGAAAAGCAACAATCCGTAAGTTTCGATGGATGATTTCGGTTTTCATCTGAATTTCAGCATCCAGTACTTTCATTTGGGCCAGAATAGGGCCTAGAACAATACGATCCATTGCAAGCAAAAACAAGCAGCCCATGGTTGCAAACAAAACCATTCGCTCGCGCTGAGACAATTTTGAATAATATTTAGAAATCATTTTTCCTCTGGATGGTCCATGAATTTGCACTCGATTTCGAAATCAGCCACGTCTTTGTCCCCTTGTTTCCTCGATTTGGTTTGATTGGTCTTCACACCAGACAAATACCCAGAGCTTTCAAGCTCAGTCACAAAATTAAACACACGGGAGAGTGAATCCGCTGTCCCAACCAGCTTCACCATATTGTCACTGCCAATGGAAAAATTAGACAAATAAATGTCACTGCCGATTAAGTCTGCGATTTTTTCATAAACGTAAATCGGTTTTCCTTTTTCTTGGAGAAAGGACTCTAGAAAGCGGCTCTGTGTTGAAGCATCTTCAAGCAGTTTTGTTTTTTCAACGGTTGAATTGTAAACAACATTCAGCTTTTCAAGGAAACTCCGCTTAAAATAAATCTTGGTTGCCAAGAAAATGCTGAATGCGAGAAAAAATGACATAATGGTGACGCCAATCGAAATAATGTTTCTGCCCCGCTCGCGGAAACGCCGCTTGAGTTTGGTTTCTCCTGGTGTTAAATCCAGCATCAGGTAACGCCGCATCGAAAGACAGGACAAAACTTCAAAAAAAGACGTACCAGCATGATGAGCTAAATCTGCCTTACTTTGGTTCGTCAACTTAAAATAATGCTCATAGGGAACCATGCTGACCGGAATATTACTTGCAAATAAATAAGGAATTGACTGACGCATTTCTTCTTTGAGAAAATCGAGCTCCTTGACGTTTCCCGTGACCACAACCTGCTTTAGTGGTCGATCCGCCCTCTGATTTTGGTATGCCACCATCGATTTATTGAGTTCTCTTAAAAACTCAAGCGACGCCTCCTCTTTTTTTTCTCGTATTTGCCTGGCGCCGATTGGAATACTTCTAATGAAAACGGCTTGTTTCCTCTCAAGAATTGTAAGGTCTGAAACTTCTCCCGAAATATGAATTCCACAAATGACCTCTTCCGGTGAAGAGGTCTTTGCCAACTGGTAATAAGGACTGGACATACCCTCCGCTGCAATCGACACGCAGTCAATTGCGAGGGCGGCTGCCTCAACAGCTTTGAAATACCTCTCAATCATGGCACGGTTCACCACAATCAAAAGAACATTGGTGTAATGCTCATTGGGTGTCTGCATGCATAAATAATCCACAACAAGTTCATCACGGCTGTATGGTGTATTTCGATTGGCTTGGAGCTCCACGATTTTTCTAATTTCCTCGCCATCCCGAGATGGAACATCCACATTTTTTGAAATAAATTCGGAGGCTGGCAATACAAGAATTAACTCTTCAATTTTTCCACGTACTTTTAGCTGCTTAAGGCTTTCACTTAAGAATGAGGTGATTTCTGCATCATTGTCCTTTGAGATTTTTTTCTGAGTCATCCTGTTGATGACCACTCGATCCTTTTCCCGCGCCGCACAGACAAGTTGAATTTCTCCTTCTACAATTTGAACACCAAGCAGACGGGAGGCATTTCCAGTTCCAGAAGATTTGATGCGGTCGATCAAAGGTGTGATGAGATTTGGAATCTTCATTTTCATGAGCGGCCTACGCACTGCAATAAGTTATGGGGATGGGAATAATCCGCGTGATGACTTGTTTTTCACTTGAAGCAAGCTCTGCACGGACTTGTACCGCTTTGGGAAAGCAGGAACCCGTCCAATGATCCCACCACCTGAAGCTTTGGGTGCGATCGTCATACGCATAGTATTGAAACGTTAAATTTTCAATTCCATTCATAATCATTTTCTCTGTCCCAAGACTCGCCTGACCCGGATGAAGCAGCTCAACATAATTTACTTCTCTTTTCCTCACTTCCCGGCTCTTCCGGTCAAACACATAACTCACTTGAGCAGGGAGACTGGACGAGAGACTGCTTTTTTTTCCATTCACTGCCGCAAAAGAAAAAAACTCAAGCGCTTCTTTTTTACCTGAGAAGGATGGCTGAGTAAACAAAAGCGGATTTCTCAAATCCTGAGCAAGCCGCTCCAGAAAAAAATCAGTGTCAATAACGAAATCTTCACGAACCGCCCGTTTCCAAACCGCAAGACCCTGACACAGCGTTGAATAAACTGCAAGCCCCACGATTGAGACGAGCATAGAGGCAACCAATAATTCAACCAGGGTAAAACCTATTCTTTTTCGAGCCATATACTCATCAAGCATACAAAGTGTAAATTTCTTTACCTAAATCGATGGAACAGCAAAATAGGCGATGCGCTCAACTTGTTTTTTTTGGCCGCCCGAAATCCACAGCACAGAAAGTTTCACTTCGCGCAAATCCCGCGCTGACTCAAATCGGTTCACAGACAGGTCATAATTATAAGTTTTGGTTTGGCCAATCAGCTTTCCTGAGCCAGAACGGAGGAGGAAATTTTTGCTTTGTGTGCTTTGTTCTTTAAGCTCCCATAAAAAATTTGCGGCAAGCCTGCTTGCTTCTGAACGGGTGTCCACATAGTTGAGTGCACTCAAAGAAGTGAGCAAAGGTTGAAAAATGGCCACAATACCGAAAGAAAGTAATGACACACTAATCAAAACTTCTAAAAGCGTCATCCCAGTTTTTTGAGGTCGCATACGCATCTCAAATTACCAGTTCGTAACATCATCATCTTTCGCCTCAGGTTTTCTTTCCTTTCCGAGGGAAGACAAATCATAGTCATGCGGGCGATGCGTTCCTGGTGATTCATATTGGTACGGCCGTCCCCATGGGTCCATTGGTAAGGTGTCCAAATAGGGGCCGTTCCAGTTTTGAGGAGCCGGTGGATCGGTGGGTTTGCTGATGAGCGCTTTAAGTCCCTGTTCCGTAGTTGGAAAAAAGCCATTGTCCAATTCATAAAGTTTGAGGGCGGTTGGAATATTGACAGTGACATCTGATTTTGCAACTGCTTGACGCGCCTGATTGGAACGCCCAGTAAATCTCGGAATCATCATCGCAGCAAGTGTTCCGATGATTATGACAACCAGTAAAATTTCAATCAGCGTAAACCCACGGATGGAACTTTTAAAGAAAAATGTCCGGCGCATACATTGAATCCATCTTTGGTTCATGACGCTCTCCTGTTGTTGAAATCCGAAAAAAATAAAAGAATCCATCATCAACATCTTTAATTCTACGTCATTTGAGCGCTTAAACTAAAAACAGGCAAGAGAATAGCAATCACAATTCCGCCCAAAATAAGTCCTACGGCCAAAATAATAACAGGCTCAAGCAAACTGGTGGCGAGTTTCACATTTGCCTCCACATCCTGTTCATACCATAAAGCAATTTGTCCCAAAACTTCATCCATCTTCCCACTCTCTTCACCTGCCTGCACAAACTGTGTCACCAAGGTTGGAAAAGTACCCGTGTGCGCTAAAGCTTCACTCAGTCTCGTACCATCCAAAACCGCTTGATGGCATTCATCAAAACTATTTTTGAGTTTTAAATTTCGAATCACACTGCTTGACACTTTCATGGCGTGAAGCAGCTGCATTCCACTTCCGGTTAAAATTTCAAGGGCACGGCAAAGCTGACTGATTTCCGTTTTCAGCACCCAAGCTCCCACTTGAGGTACTTGTAATAATAAACGGTCAAAAATCATTTTGTTTGATTGAATTTTCATGACAAAAGGTGTCAAAAAAAAGACAACAGTAACGGCAGCAGCTAAATAAAGCCCATTTTGAACGCACCAATGACTAATTCCAATTAGAATTCGTGTTGCTAGCGGCAATTGCTGACCCAAGCTTTCAAAGAAAGTGGAGAACCTGGGAATGACAAAAGTGAGCATGAACGCAATTGAAATGCTCGCAACCACAATCAAGAATGATGGGTAAATCAGCGCTGATTTAATCTTACCTTGAATTGCTTCACTCTGCTCCCGATACCCCACAATCCGCATGAGCGAATGGTCCAAACGTCCGACACTCTCACCTGCATGAATCATGGCAATTTCAAAACCGCTAAAATTCTGCGGAAAAGCAGCAAGTGATTCAGAAAAATCCCGGCCTTCCCGCACCTGGTCATGAATATGCATAATCACAGTTCTGAGATGTACATTTGGAAATTGAGACCCCATCAAGGCAAGCGCTCGAAGAAGCGACACTCCAGATTTCACCAAAGACCCAAGCTGGCGGTAAAAGGCAGTTAAGTCCCGGTAAGATGACTTTTGAGACCAGCGTGGCGGCGCCTGAGGAGTGCGCTCTAAAGCCGTCTCTTCACTTAAATCAATTGGCAAAAGCCCCATGGTGCTCATTCGGTCAATCGCTTCATCCTGAGACTGGGCAAGCAAAACTCCTTCAACAATTTCTTCGGGGCCTTTTTTTGCGCGGTATTTAAATTTTTTCATTGGATTCTTTTCCGGCACACAACCGCTCAATTCGGGAACGATCTGCACTATTGATTCCAATAAAAGTAATGGCGACGTCATTTCGCTGTGCAGACTTAATTTCCCCGCTCGGCTCAAGCCTTGGACTGACGCGCACAACACGAGCCACACATTGCAAAGGAATATCTTCATCAGGCAGAGGAACGGTGATTTCTAAATTTTCACCGGCGCGAAGAAAATCTTGTGTGTAAAATAAAATTCCGCTTGCACTGATATTTTCAATCTTACCGGAACCACTAACAATCCCGCTCCGATTTCGGTAGGACGACGCGGATGAAGAGGTTTTGGAATCAAGGTAGGCGATTTGATAATTGATGTCGAGACTCATTGGAGCTCGTTCATATCTTCTGAGCTCTACACCTCCCGCTCTCACGGTAATCATTTTTGGAACTATGGGCATTTCAATTGGTCCTTGGAACAGACCAGGCTTTGAATTTTTCTGCTGATTCGTAAGAACGGGAGACAAGTAAGTTAACGGACGGCTCGCTCGTATTCGGGAATCATCTTCAGGAGCAAATTCCATGATTTCATGCACCGTTGTAATTCCCTCCAATACTTTTTTCCAACCATCCTGCCTGAGCGTGGTCATGCCCATCTGACACGCTTTTAATTTAATTTCTGACGCCGAAGTTTTGGACAGAATCAAGCGGCGGATTTCCTCATTTATGACCAGCATTTCATAAATTGCTGTGCGGCCGTGATATCCCGACCCGTTGCATTCCTCACATCCCGCACCTTTAAATACTTTAACCCCATCTGCTGATGGAAGACCGAAAGACTCCTTGATTTTCTGTTTAACCTCAGAAGAAATTTCCCGATTTTCTACTCGGCAATGAGGGCAAATTTTCCGCACAAGCCTCTGAGCGATGAACGCATTAACACTGGAAGCAACGAGAAATGGCTCTAAGCCCATCTCGAGCAGCCGGGTAATTCCGCTTGCCGCATCATTGGTGTGAAGTGTGGACAAAACCAAGTGTCCGGTCAAAGCGACGCGAATGGCAATGTCCGCTGTCTCAAGATCGCGCACCTCTCCGACCATCATCACATCCGGGTCATGACGAAGCATGCTTCTTAAACCTCGCGCGAAGGTAAGGCCAATCTCCTGTTCAATCTGAATTTGCATCACTCCATCAAGCTCATACTCAATCGGGTCTTCAATCGTAATAATTTTCCTGTCAATTTGGTTCAGAAGATTGAGACCTGCATAAAGCGTGGTGCTTTTTCCGCTGCCCGTAGGACCCGTCACAAATAAAATTCC
>JAHFHD010000019.1:18094-22689 GCA_023247075.1 Candidatus Omnitrophota bacterium
AGCTTTCATGAGTTCTTGATACTTTCGGTCCTGCTCCGCGTCAAAACCGAGCTGATTCAACTGAAAGACCATTTTTCCCTGAAGGATTCGAATGACGATTCCCTCCCCATGAGAAGTGGGGATGGATGACACTCTCAAGTCAAGCACCTGGTCCTGTGTCTTCACTCTTGCTTTTCCATCTTGAGGAAGCCTGCGCTCTACAATATTCAGATTGGCCATGATTTTAATTCGGGAAAGAACAGGAAGTAAAAACCGTTTGATCTCTGGAGAAATATTTGCTTCGCGCAGCTTACCGTCCACCCGATACCGGATTCTGACATGACCCCGAAAGGGTTCGATGTGAATGTCACTTGCTCGATTTTTAAAAGCATCAAGAATGATTTGATTGACAAGCTGCCCCACGGAAGCTGTCTCCGCCAATTTTTCAATGTCTTCAACTTCTTCTCCGGCAATTCGATGTTCAGAACGTTTGGCTTCAGCAGGAGTTTCTTGTCCCAAAATTTTACTAACTGTCTGCGCGCCAAAACCATAATACTTTCTGAGCATTTCTTCGATGTCCTTCTCAAGCGCAAACGACATCTTGATGTCAAAGCCAAGACCCAGCCTCATTTCATCAAGCGTGTGCACATCAAGGAGGCGCGAAACCGCAAGGGTGAGTGTCTTGCCGTCAATCTTAATTGGGAAAAATTTGTAGTATTCCGCAAATTTGATTGGGATTTTTTGGAACAGAGATGAGTCAAACGTAAGAGACTTTAATTGAACGAGCGGGATGCCCGAGCTCTTTGAAAATAAGTCTAGCATCTCACTTTCAGTTATCATGCCGGACTCGACAATCAAATCCGAAAGTGACACGCCAGAGCTTTCAGCATTCTTTAAAACTTGGTCAAGCTCATCCTTTGGAATGCGCCTTGAGCTGGCAAGAATATTGTAACAAGCTTGATTCATTTGCCCACTTTTCATGCAGCCTTTCTTGGCGCTCTTCCAATCAAGTAAAATTCTTTGGAGGTTAGCTTGTCAAATTCACCGGCAATGATTCGCTCACAATCTTCAATCGCGTCTTCGGTCGGCACGTAGGCACCCGGCAGTCCTGTAAAAGGTTCGGCGACAGCAAATGGTTGAGTCATAAAATTGATTAGTTTTTCCGCGCGTTTGTAATCGACTTGATCCTCTTTGGGAAGCTCTTCAAGGCCAACAACCTGAACAATACGTTTGAGCGAGTTATATTTTGCAAAAAGCGAAATTAATTTTTGGCTGATTCGGTAATGCCGCGTGCCCACGATGCGTTCATCCAAATTTGAGGAGGAACTTCTCATTGCGTCAATGGCTGGAAAAAATCCTCTTTGGGCGAGATCGCGTGACAGAGCCATGGAAGCATCCAAGCAGCTAAAAATTGCGACGACCGCTGGATCTGTCATGTCGTCAGCTGGAACATAAACAGCTTGAAAGGAAGTAATGGAGCCGCCTCCTGGAATTGACCGAATTCTTTCTTCCGCCGTATTCACTTCTGAAGAAAGCGTTGGCTGATAGCCTGATTCACCAGGCACACGGCCAAGCAGTGTTGAAATCTCCTGCCCTCCTTGAACAAAACGGAAGAAGTTGTCCATAAATAGCAACACATCCTTATTTTTTTCAGCAAGGTCTTCAGCAAGTGTAATTCCAGTGTTGACACATTCGTAGCGTGCGCCCGGAGGCTCATTCATTTGACCAAAAACGAGTTTTACTTTCGGGAGCAAATTGGCATCTTTCAGTTCATGGTACAAATCGTTTCCTTCACGAATGCGTTCTCCAATTCCGGTGAACACACAAACACCGCTGTGTTTTTTGACGATGTTATTAATCAATTCCAAAATGACGACGCTTTTGCCGCATCCAGCGCCTCCTAAAATTCCAGTCTTACTACCTTTCACTAGGGGAAACAGCATGTCGACAAATTTGATGCCCGTTTCCATTACTTCAGGACGCTCTCCATATTTTCCTTTGATGTTGAACGGTTCTTCACGTGGAGGATGCCGAATCGGTTTCCATTCAGTAGAAGTAAACTCAGGGCCATTGTCATAAGGCTGGCCAAATACGTTGATGACGCGGCCAAAGAGGTCTTCACCAACCCGAATTTTAACGGGAGCTCTCGTATTTAAGAATCGTGCATTGAGCTGCAAGTTGAGTGTGTCAGACAAAGCAATGCATCGGACATCATTCTTACCCAAATGCTCCGCCACCTGCAGCACGATTCTCTTATTGACAAAAGATTTACCTTCCAAAACCACGTACACATTCGGAATATCGGTTAGTTTTTCAAATCGCACGTCAACTACTGGACCTCGAACGCCGATGACGCGGCCATAACACTCCTCAAGTTTTGCTGCGCCTTCTTTCGTTGGTTCGGCTGACATCTATGATTACCTTCTTCCTTGACGACCCTTAATAATGCTGGATGAGACAAAGACTTCGCGCATGGCTTTATTTAAATCTCCTTTTTGAGCTTTTTTCAAACCCAATGCGAGACCTTTTTTCTCCTTTGAAAGAGATTCCATGCTTTGTTCAAGCTGCTGCGCTTGCGCGGCCGCTTCAGCAAGCCTCGTGTCTTGAAGTACCTCAAACAAGCGTGAAGAAACCCACAAATCAGCGAGCACCTTCATAATTCCATCAACCTTTGACTCCAATATAAATGGCATCTCGTTAATCGTTTTTTCCTTTTCAAGCCCGCCTTCAGCCGTCCCTTGGGCATCCTCTTCCCCGCTCAGCAACTCTTCAACAGGAAGCAGCCGAATCATTCTTGGCTTTAAAATATTGAAACTTTTTGCCCAAACATAAACACAAACCACTCGTCCCGACTCACCCTTTAAAATTCGATCTACCAAATACTCTCTGAGCTGAATGGCAATGGTGTAGCGGTCATGGCGATCTGTCATATCAATCACGTGCGCTACTGTCATCCCCATCATTTTACATTTGTCCACTGCTTTCCTTCCGATGAGAAGCACGTGTGCACCTGGAAATTTTTGATACTCCTGAAAAGCTGCATTACAAGCTCGGGCGTTCAGTTGTGACATGAAGCTTGAATCTGAAGTAACCAAAACAATGGTCGTAGATTTCGTATTTAAATTTTTAACCAGCGGGCAATTGGTTTTGACTGGCCCCAAAAGATTAAAGTAAACGAGAAATGCCTCCAAAAAATTTTGAAGGGACTCCTTTGCCTGAGCAAAAGCAAAAAACCGATTGGTGGAAACATCCTTCAAAACTGTGATGATTTCTAAAAGCGCTTCCACGTCGTCAAGGTCACCCTTAATTTGCTGCTTCTTACCCATGATGCCCTTCGCTTCCTGAAGTTCCTTCCTTTGCCTTCTCCGCTGGTTTCTGTTCTTCTTCAGCTAATGATTCTTTCTTAATGGCTTGCTGCGACTCCTGACTTGCATCACGTATGTAATTAGCAAGACTGCTGTCAATAATGAGCGTTCCGAATTGCAGGGCAATTCCCGCAATTCCAGTTGGATCAACGATTTCCTCGATTTCAATTTTCCGGTTCAGTTTGCCTCTGATAAATGCATCAAGGAGCAGCATTTCCTCTTTGGTAAGCGGCATGGGTGTTTTCACAATCAATTTGTCGATGTGCTCCCGAACCGTTGTGAGATCCATGTCCTTTCCACCATCAATAAATTCTTTGACCAACTGATGATGAACCATTTCAACCGAGCGGTGGCTGAGGGCGGAAAGAAGAAGATTGGCCGCAGTTTCAATGAGATTCATCCGTACTTGCTTTTCTATTTCACGGTAATGTTTTTCGCTCGCTAGTTTGGCACGGTCAACAAGTTCATCCGCCTCTTTTTTTGCCTTCTTCATCATCTCATCCTGCTTTTGACGGATTTCGTTGACTGCCTCTGTTTTCGTTTTGTCAGCCACTGTTTCTGCTTCCTGTTTTTTCTCTGTGTACACTTTTTCAGCCGCCGTGATTTTTTCTTCAAGATCCTTTTGTTTTTTCATAAGGTCCTGATGCACTCCTTCAAGCCGATTAATCGCGCTTTGGGTGTCGCCATAAAAAATGCGCCGTAAGAAGTAAATCACCACACCAAATACAATGGCTTGCAAAATAATAAAATTAATCAGCAACATAATAAAAGCCTCCGAGTTCTCTTACTGGCCAAACAATTGAAATACCACGAGTAAAGCAATAATCGATGTCGCTTCTGTAAAAACAAGCATCAAAATAACCCCCGTAAATATCTTTGGAGCAGCCGAGGGATTGCGCCCCAAGGCTTTAATCGTCGCGAATCCAATCACGGCAGTCACAAGCGCTGGTCCAAGGACTGCCATAATCATAATCCCCATTAAAATCATTGAGTGTTGTAACGATGCCATGACGTTTAATCTCCTTGTTCTACAATAATCGTGCACTGGTTTTTCGAGAACAAAACAGCGCCCGTTTTTACTTCTATGTCCGGATGGCCTTCGATTTTAATTCCACTTTTCACTACAGCACCAATTAACGCGTAATGATATGGCAACAACTCATATTCACCCTCATCTCCACAGATGTAAACAGAGGATGTTTCCCCATTAAATAAAACTTTTTTTAAACTCACAACTTTCAGATGAAAAGT
>JAHFHD010000019.1:22789-27306 GCA_023247075.1 Candidatus Omnitrophota bacterium
TCAACTTCCTCGTCAATGACAACGCGTTTGCTCTTGAGTAATTCCACATATTGCTGAATCACTTTTTTGACTCGCGCCTTGATTTCATCGTTTAAATCCTTGACTGACCGCATGAAACTAAAAAGCCCCGAGTCGTGTTCCATCGTAAAGTTGTAAAGCCCATCTTGAAATTCAACCAGTTCATTTTTGTCTAAATCTTTAAGCAATCCCTCGTTTTTTCCAAAAAATGACATAATCTGAATCTCTAAGAGAACGGGCTTGTTTGCTGATTGTGTCAGAAGGGCTTGCAGCAATTTTCCTTGGTCAAGTTGAGTTTTCACTTCGTCAGACTGACCACCTGTTTGAAGTTTGCTGACGCGAAGCAACTCTTTAAATTGAATAAACTCAAGGCGCAGCGACTTGGACACCGACTTCATGGCTTTCCACTGAACTTTGCTTCCAACACGGGAGACGGAAAATCCAACGTCCACAGCAGGACGAAATCCTTCGTTAAAAAGCGGCATGCTTAATACAATTTGTCCGTCCGTCATTGAAACAAGATTGGTTGGAACATACGCAGTTAAATCTCCTTCAAGAAGTTCCACGACCGGAATGAAAGTCATCGATCCCCCGCCATGCTCTTGATTCAGTTGACCCGCTCGCTCAATCATGCGTGAATGCAAATAAAAAATGTCTCCGGGGTAAGAGTCGCGGCCAGGCGGAACCTGCATGAGGAGTGACAGTTCGCGGTATGCCCAAGCATGCCGCGTAAAATCGTCAAAACCGACAAATACCCGTCCACCACGACTCATAAAATATTCCCCGATGGCGCAAGCAGCATAAGGAGCAAGGTACTGCTGACCTGGAGAACTGTCAGCAGGAGCTGACAAAATGACGGTGTAGTCAAAACACTTTTTGTCTTTAAACAAATCGACTACGCGAATGAGAGATGAACGAGGTTTTCCAATTGCGCAATAAATACAAATTACATTTTTTCCTTTTTGATTGAGGATGATGTCTGTCAAAATTGTTGTTTTTCCTGTCATCTTGTCTCCCAGAATGAGCGACCTCTGCCCATGGCCTAAGGGAAGTAGGGAATCAACCAGTTTAACTCCCGTTTCTAACGTATGACTCAATCCATCACGATCCATGATGCCTGGGGCTTCATTAAAATAAGGGATGTATTCATCAGGTTTCAGTGGGCCTTGACCGTCAAGAGGTTCACCCAACGGATTGATGATTCTTCCTATAAGCGCTTTTCCTGTGGGCATGTAAAACGGTTCAAGAGACGCAAGCACTTGATGACCTGGAGTAATCGGTTCTTTTTCTTTGACAACCAGAATTTGTGCGATTTCCAAATCAAAGCCCATAATAATTCCTTCCGTGCCTTCCCCAAACCGAACCAATTGCCCGAGGAAGCAGTTCTGAAGTCCCAATACCTGAGCCGTGCAACCGGCTGACGACCTTACAATTCCATATTCTTTGTACCGAAGCTGTGACATAAATGATGGTTCCTAAATTAAGCAGCTTTCTTTTCTAGTTCCGGAGGTCCACCTGGTAATATTGGAGCAGGCGGAGCAGATTTTTTGTTCGATTTTTTTTCTGATTTTTTACCCCACGGAACAGAACTTAATTTTTGCATCCAAATCACATAAAAACTCGTTGCAAAAATTCCGATGAATGCAATGACGCCCAAAATAATCCACCAAGTCGTCGAAAGATCTGGTTTAAATCCAACCGTCAGCACGTCCAGCAGCTTCACCACATCCTTGATTGATTGCTTAACCTGATCAATGAGGTTTGACTTCCGCTCCATCGGAATTTCAAGCATCAAGTCCTGAAGCTCCTTAAATTTCTTTTTCGCTAATTCAAAACGCTGCTGATTCAAAACAAAAGCCCTGATGCGGTCTTGAAGACTTTCAGAAGCGGCCACTTCATCCTGAAGAGCCATAATGGAATCGAGAGAGCCGAAAATCGAGTTTGCAATTTCTTTGGCGTAATTCTCAAATTCCGTTCCCTTAAAATGACCAACTCCTTTTTCTGTTTGTTCCTTCAAAAACTTAAGTTCAGAATCTGGTATGTACCAAATGTCTTTGATTTCGATTTCGTATTTCTTGGATTCTTTGCCCTGAAATTTGTCCAATTTCTCCAAAATATAACTCCCATAATCGTGGTCATAAAGCACGGTAAAACCTTTTGCATCGAGAACGTCAGATGCCTTAACCGCTTTAGGCAGTATTGACCGCACGTTCATGTCACGTACTTCAGAAGATGGATTTTCAGCGGTAATCGTAAATTTTGCTGTACGCACCTCTTCTCCTTCTTCTGAATGAATCTGCCTCAAAGCGCTGATTGAAAGCACTTCATTTTCCATGTCTTTAAGCTGCTCAGTATGAGAATGGAAGAGATCAATTCTTTTTTTCATTCCCATGTCCTTCGCCTGCTCCTCCTCAATTTGACTCAGCCGCTCATTCACCTTGTCAGTCAGAAGCTGTGCGCTTTGGCCATACTTGGTGTTTTTTAAGACTTCCGCACTTTTTTGTGCTTGGCTGCGCACTTTTTCGATTTCATCACTGTCAACAAACCAGATGTTCTTAACCATTATGATATATTCTTGGGTTTCTTTTGGTGCGAGTTGAACCGTCTTTACAGCATAGTATGAGCCTTTTTCCTTGTCATATTTCAATTCCATGTCAGCCGCATCTAGCACATGTTCCGGACGCACTTCCTTAGGCAGGAAATAACGTACCTCGGTTTTAAGCACGGCATCGGCTGATGGATTGACTGCTAAAATTTTAAGTTTGACTTGATCATTAGCGCCAGCGGTAAGCATACCTTGAAGGCTGGTGAAGAAGATGAGGGCGAGAATATAAACTTTTAAATCATTTCTGCTTCTACTTGGAAGCGGATGTCCGGGCATCACAGCAATTGATCCCCATAGGTTAGCCAAACAGTGAGTCAATCTGTTGTTTGTTGATTGTTTAAATAATTAATCCCTTGCTTTGAACCCCCTAAAAGAATTTATTTTCCATCTTTCAAAAGTATAACACCTTTATTCCATCCATGCTGTCACCACAGCCTGGGCTGGGGCACCTTCTTCCTGAAGATGGCTGGATGGGTCTGTCGCATTCTTAATTGCTAATAGGTAAGACTTCACTTCATCGAGCTTGCCTTCAACGATTGCTCGGTTTTGGGTTTGCACTTCATGCAACTCTTGAATATCTTTCCCAACGAATCCGAACGATTTTGCAGACTCATTGGTTGCCCGAACGAGTGAATTAATCACTTCTGATATCATTTTCTGAGTCATCGAACTGTCCCTGGCAATCGCATCTGATTTGGATCTTAGATCCGCCATTAATTCCTTAAGGTTGGCTATTCCTTGCGCAACTGACTCGGTATTGGACTTATTGTTTCCAAGTAATTGAGTGCGCAAGTTATCAACTTCAGTCTTGATGTTTGCCGCGACTCCGTCAATATTACTGGTCGATGCCTTAAGAGCAGCTAGTCCCGAAAGAACTGTTTCGTTTCCGGTTCCAAGTTTCTTCTCAAGTCCATCCATTTGCGACTGAACTTTTGCAACTCGTCCAAAAATTGAAGTTGATGTCGCAAGATCTGTGCTCACGCCAAAAAGCACTTTTAATTCATCAATCTTTCTGGACATCGTTGTAATCGTATCAGCATTGATACCTTCAAGCGCATCCGTTAATTCGTTAATCGATTCCGTGTCAAGCGACCCAACTGACTCCTTAATCGCACTAATATCATCCAGAATGCCGCCGGTGCCATCAATTGCGTCGCTTAATGTTTTAATGCCACTCCAATTAATTTTGACAGCAGTCATGCCCGCAATTTCGCTCCAATTAATATGCGAAGTAGTCTGACCTGAAACATCTGTCCAATTCATCCCTGCTCCACCCATAAACGCAAGGTCCTGCCAATTGACATTGGCATCCCCCATCACGGCCAAATCTGTCCAATTGACATTGGCGTCACTTAAGACTTGAAAATCATTCCAATTGATGTTGGCGTCACTTAAGACCTGAAAATCATTCCAATTGACATTGGCGTCACTTAAGACTTGAAAATCATTCCAATTGATATTGGCGTCACTTAAGACTTGAAGATCTGTCCAATTTATATTTCCATCCGAAAATACCTGCATGTCCGTCCAATTTATTCCTGCATCAGACAATTCCTTCAAATCCACCCAATTTACATTCAAATCCAATAAGGACTGGAAATCAGCCCAGTTCACATTGCTGTCAAAAAGCGAGGTCACATCTACCCAATTAATATTAGCATCGCCAAACGCACCCAAATCCAACCAATTGACATTGGTGTCAAAGACAGTCTTAAAATCATCCCAATTGACATTGGCGTCACTTAAGACTTCTAAATCTAACCAATTGACATTGGCGTCACTTAAGACTTGAAAATCAGCCCAATTGACATTGGTGTCTGAGAGGGTCTTTAAATCGTCCCAATTGATATTGGCGTCGTTCATGACGGCAAAGTCTCCCCAATTGATATTGGCG
>JAHFHD010000082.1 GCA_023247075.1 Candidatus Omnitrophota bacterium
TCAGAGCTCACAGTACAAGCTCTCAAAAGAAAAGACAAAACACTTAGTGGTGAAGATGTATTCCGGCTTTATGACACATTTGGATTTCCAGATGAATTGACCAGAACCGTTGCGCACGAAAAAGGTATTTCAATCGACGAAAAGGGATTTCAAAGTCTGCTTGAAGAACAAAGAAAGCGCGCGCAAGGAGCAAGTCGGATTGATAATCAAATCTTCGTTGTCCAGAAAGAAAGTTTGGCGCTACCGCCTGGACTTGCCTCAACTAAATTCGTTGGCTACGAAAAGCTTGAATCGAAAGCGCAAATTATTTGGCTAAATCAGGACAAAAACCAAGTCACGATTGCACTCGACCAAACACCATTTTACCCTGAAGGAGGCGGGCAGGTGGGGGATGTTGGTGTTCTGCGGTCAGATGATTTTGAAATGACTGTTTGCGACACGCAAAAAAAAGATGGAATTATTCTTCACCATGGGACGCTTGTGCAGGGAAATTTAAAATCTGGTCTTAGCGTTACGGCAATAGTCAATAAAGAAAATCGCGCAGCTACCAAGCGAAATCATACTGCAACGCATCTTTTGCAGGCAGCGCTCCGTTCTATTCTTGGAACGCATGTCCGGCAGGTGGGTTCGCTTGTAAACGCTGAAAAATTGAGGTTTGACTACACACACGGAAAATCACTGACTGATTCAGAAATCCAAACAATTGAAACCTGGATTAATCAAACTGTTCTTGATGGAATTAATGTTCAATCCAGAGAAGAATCGTATGAAGCGGCACTTCAAAGCGGCGCGCTTGCTTTTTTTGGTGACAAATATGGAGATTCTGTGCGAACAATTCATATTCCAGAAAAAAGTAAGGAATTGTGCGGCGGCACACACTGTCACAGCACGGCAGAAATCGGAAGCTTTAAAATTGTAAGTGAGGCGTCAATCGGAAGCGGTACGCGGCGCATTGAAGCAGTGACAGGTCTTGGGCTTATTGAGAGATTTCGAAACGCGCAAAAAATCATTCAGGATGCGTCGTCAGCGCTCAAAACAACGCCAGACGAGCTTGCCATCCAAATTCAAAAACTAACCGACCGTCTCCGCGAATTAGAGCGAAAATGTGAAAATACCACAGGAACACAAAAAAAACTGCCTGATTTGGAACAATTACTTCAAACTGCTGAAAAAATTGGAGCAATTCAATTGATTGCCGTAACATTAAATGATTATGAACTTCAAAACTTAAGAGTGCTCTCAGACCAGTTTCTGAAGCAAGCAAACAAAAGCATGCTTGTATTCTTTTCGCCATCGAGTGAAGATGAAAAAGTGAATTTTGTAATCGCTGTAACAGGCGACCTCATTCACCTTCCGGGAATGAACGCAAAAAAACTAGCTCAGGAAATTGCCCGCTGCATTGAAGGAAGTGGAGGCGGGAGAGAAGATTTTGCTCAAGGCGGCGGCCGGAATTCAAAAGGAATACCGCAGGCAATTGAGAAACTTCGTGAAATCATCAAAAACTCTTCGGAGAAAAAAGTATGCAACTAATCCACTGGGACAAACAAACATCCCGAAAGCTCCAGCGGGCAACTGGTTACACAGTTGACAAAGAGCTTTTCCGTAAAGTGAATCGGATTCTTCAAGAAGTAAAAATCCGTGGAGACCGGGCTCTTCTTCGGTTTACGCGGGAATTTGACGGCATCGAACTGTCTCAAAAACGTCTCGCTGTAAGTGAGGGAGACATTAACCGCGCCTTCGAGCGAATTGAGTTTAAATTTGTACCATTACTAAAGCAAATCAGGGACAACGTCACCGAATATTACCAAGCTGAGCTTCAAAAGTCATTTTCAATCAAAGGCGTTGATGGAGTCATGCTTGGCAAGCAGTACCGGCCGCTTGATCGGGTGGGAATTTATATTCCGGGCGGAACAGCACCGCTTGTCTCAACGGTTTACATGACGGTGATTCCAGCCAAGGTAGCGGGTGTGCAAGACATTATTCTCACAACGCCTCCAAATCGCGAGACAGGTGAAATCGACCCTCACGTTCTTGTGATTGCAAATTTGCTTGGCGTTTCAAAAATTTTCCGAGTTGGCGGCGCTCAAGCCATTGGCGCTCTTGCTTATGGAACACATACAATTCCAAAAGTTGATAAAATTGTTGGGCCTGGAAATCAATATGTTACGGAAGCAAAGCGACAGGTGTTTGGGTTTGTTGACATCGACATGGTTGCTGGCCCAAGTGAAATTGCCATATTGGCTGATCAAACAGCAGACCCTAATTATGTCACTTGCGACTTACTTGCTCAAAGCGAACACTTTGGCGGAACAAGCTACCTCATCACCAATTCAAAGAAACTTGCTGAAATCATTCAGTCGCGCGTCGATTCGGGAATGATTTTTTTGGTAAAAAGTTTAAATGAAGGCTGTGAAGCAGTTAATGAAATCGCTCCAGAACACCTTGAAATCATCACGGAAGAGCCAGAGCGCTGGCTTAAAAACATCACGCATGCAGGTGCTGTTTTCTTGGGACCTTATTCTCCTGCGGTCATTGGTGACTACATTGCAGGACCGAGCCACGTGCTACCAACAGGTGGAACAGCAAGATATTTTTCACCTTTAAGCGCAACCTCATTCATTAAAAGCACACAAATTATTCAATACACAAAGGAGGCGCTCAAAAAAGTGCGTGAACCAGTTAGAAAATTAACTGAAATTGAAGGGCTGATTCTTCACCGGATTTCACTTGAATCCCGGTTTGTTGAATCGCTAGCGAGCCCAAAGGAAGGAAAAGTGAAGGTATGAAACTAAAACAAAAAAGGAAATCGCTTGTCACCCGTAATACAAAAGAAACTCAGATTAAACTCAGCTTGACCATTGACGGAACCGGTGTGGTACGTGCCCAAACAGGCATCCCTTTTTTAGACCACATGCTTTCAAGTTTTGCAAAGCACGGACTTTTTGACCTAAGTGTTCAGGCTAAAGGTGACCTTGAAGTAGACATTCACCACACCAATGAAGACATTGGCATTGTGCTCGGAGAAGCCTTCTCAAAAGCCTTGGCCCAAAAACAGGGTATACGACGCTTTGGTTTTGCGAGTATCCCAATGGATGAAGCGCTTGTCCGTGCAAGCATCGACCTCTCTGGTCGGCCATCTTTTCTTTTAATTAAATCACGGGGGATTAAATTTTCAAGACTCGATACTTATTCATTTCACGATGCGACAGAATTTATGCGTGCTTTTTCCGTTTACGCAAAGGCCAATGTCACATTTGAAATTGTGAGCGGTGAAGATTCTCACCACATCATCGAAGCACTATTTAAAGCAACAGCCCGAGCACTTGACGCCGCAACCACGCAAGACCCTAGAGTAAAAGGCATTCCATCAACCAAGGGCATTCTTTAACATCACAAGAGATGAAATCAAAAAACAGGCCATCCCGGATTGGAATTGTCGATTACGGGATGGGAAATATACGCAGTGTCACAAAAGCCATCGACCATCTCGGTGGATGTGCATTTGTCAGTGACCAATCAGAAAAATTAAACCAGGCCGACGCGCTCATTTTGCCTGGTGTTGGTGAATTTGGACATGCAGTGCGTGAACTTAAAAACAAGAAGTTGTTTCAATTCTTGCGTGAGTGGATTGCTTGCGAAAAACCGCTGCTAGGGATTTGCCTCGGACTCCAGCTCCTTTTTGAACGAAGCGAAGAAAGCCAACATGCAAACGGGCTTGGGGTTTGGAAAGGAACCGTCCGAAAATTTAAATTTGGCAAGACATTGCGCCATAAAATTCCTCACATGGGTTGGAACGACGTGCGCTTTGAAAAGCCCTGCGTGCTAACCAAATCACTTTCAAACAACAGTCATTTTTATTTTGTCCATTCCTATTATGTTGATCCTAAAGACAAACGCCTCACGATTGGGACAACACACTACGGAACACGTGTTCCAGCTATTCTTGCGTCACAGACAACTTTTGGCGTCCAATTTCATCCGGAGAAAAGCCAAAAAGCTGGTCTTAAAATCCTTAAAAATTTTATTGGGTTCGTCCAAAAAAAGCGTTTAAAAAAATAACCTCTCATGCTCATCATCCCGGCAATTGATTTAAAAAGTGGCGGTGTTGTTCGTCTCGCGCAGGGAGATTTTAAGCGGGAAACAAAATACGCAAACGAGCCATGGGTTTGGGCTAAACAATGGGAAGACCAAGGAGCGCAGTGGATTCATGTAGTCGATTTAGATGGTGCCAAAACTGGCCATCCGGTTCATCTCGAAGCTTTGAGAAAAATTGTAAAAACCGTCAACATTGCAATTGAATTTGGAGGAGGGCTCCGAAACTTGGAGTCAGCACGTCAAGCGCTGGATGCGGGAGCAAAACGCATTGTGATTGGCACAAAAGCACTTGAGGAATCATTCTTAAAAACTCTGATTAGCTCTTTTGGCAGTCAGATTGCAGTTGGTCTTGATATTCGCGAGGGTAAAATTCAAACCGAGGGATGGTTGTCAAAGGTTGAAACCAATTCTTTAGAATCAACCTGTAGCCGTTTTGAAACTTGTGGAGTTAAAACACTTGTGTTTACTGACACTGCTCGTGACGGCATGCTTGAAGGCCCTAATCTTGAGCTCCTTTCTAAAGTCCATCAGATGACAAGCGTCAAGCTTATTCTGTCCGGCGGGATTTCAAAGCTAAGTGATTTAGAACAATTGGCTACCCTGAAACTTAATCATCTTGAAGGAGTCATCATTGGCCGAGCGCTTTATGAAAATAAAATTTCGCTACGTGAAGCAATTCAAAAATTTCAATGCAAAAAAATTGTTCCTAGTTCCACCCGCCATACATAAATGAAAATAAACACCTCACTATGCTAAAATACCGAATTATTCCATGCCTTGACGTAGCGAAAGGGCGGGTGGTCAAAGGGGTTAATTTTATTAACCTGAAGGATGCAGGTGACCCGGTTGCTTGCGCACGTGCTTATGACAAAGCAGGCGCTGATGAATTGCTTTTTCTAGACATTACGGCATCGCATGAATCACGACCAACCACACTGCGCATGGTCACACAAGTTGCAGAATCTATTTACATCCCATTTACAGTGGGGGGTGGTATTCGGTCCGTTGAAGACATACGCGACCTATTAAAAGCTGGATGTGACAAAGTTTCACTTAATACGAGCGCGGTTCAAAATCACAACCTGGTAAAAAAAAGTGCAGCCCGATTTGGGTCTCAGTGTATTGTTGTTGCAATCGACGCAAAATCAATAGGCAAGTCCCGTTGGTCAGTCTTTACGCACGGTGGTAGAATTCAAACTTCTCTTGATGCGGTCGAGTGGGCGAAAAAAGTGGAGCAGCTTGGTGCTGGTGAAATTTTATTGACCAGCATGGACAGGGACGGAACCAAGCTTGGTTATGATTTGGAATTAACAAAAAAAGTGAGTGAGGCAGTTTCAATTCCAGTCATCGCTTCAGGTGGTGTTGGGACCTTAAAACATTTGTATGACGGCTTCGCAAAAGGAAAAGCTGATGCCGTGCTTGCGGCTTCCATTTTCCACTTTGGGGTCTATTCAATTGCCCAAGCAAAACGTTACCTTGTAAAACAAGGATTACCAATTCGTCTTTAAATTTCACAGCAATGAAAAGAGGAGCTCAAATGATTCGGTTTAAATATGATGACAAGGGCTTGATGCCTGCGATCGTGCAGGATGACAAAAATGGGGAAATTTTGATGCTTGCCTATGTCAATCAAAAAGCCATTCAAATGATGCTTAAAATTGGTAAAACCTGTTTCTATTCTCGGTCCAGAAACAAATACTGGATTAAAGGAGAATCTTCCGGCCACATTCAAAAAATTAAAAGCATCTCAACCGATTGCGACCGCGACACTTTACTCATCCGCGTCACACAAGTGGGAGGCGCTTGTCACTTAGGTTTTAAAAGCTGTTTTGTGCACCCCATCAGTAAAAGAGGGCAGCTTCAAAAACCAAACCAAAAGAAAGTTTTTGACCCTAAACAGATTTATGGCACTTAAATCAGAATTTACTAAACCGAACTTTTCAGTTTTTGAAAAGCTCGCCAAGAAAGGAAACCTGATTCCTATAGTAGAAGAAATTTCTGCAGACCTTGACACACCTGTCTCAATTTTTCTTAAAATTGCACATGAATTGCCACATGCCTTTCTACTTGAATCCGTAGAACTTGGTGAAAATCTCGGCCGCTTCTCTTTGATTGGCATTAATCCGCTAGTCACACTTGAGTATTCCATTCAAAAAGGTACAAAAATTTATGACACAAGTACCAAAAAAATAGAACTGAGCAAATTACCATTCCCCGACTTAATGCAGCACATGCTCAAGCAATACCAATATGTAACGGAGCCGTTACTTCCTCCACTCGTTGGTGCATTTGTCGGCTACATCGGCTATGAACTCGTTCAAGAATTTGAGACCATCAAGCTTCACAGCAAAAAAATGCTTCCGTTGCCTGATGCAATCCTTTTCCTACCAAAAACTCTCGTCATATTTGACCACATCAAACACTCTTTAAAAGTGGTTTGTCTTGCAGTCGTGAAAAATCAAGTAAGGGAAGCATACCACAGCGCAATTTGTTCAATCGAGCAGGTAACCAAACAAATCAAAAAGCCGGCACACTCACAAATATTTAAGTCATCGAAATTAAAGAGTAGACCTCGTAAGCAATCCACTTCTCGATTCCATTCCAATATGTCCCAAAATAAATTTGAATCTAATGTCAAAATAGCGAAGCGCCACATTCAAGCAGGTGATTGCATTCAAATTGTTTTGTCCCAACGTTTTTCCCTGGGGAAAATCAAAAATCCGTTTGCTGTGTACCGCGCACTGCGTTCACTCAATCCATCTCCATACATGTTTTATTTTCGCCATGGCAATCTAAAATTGGTAGGTTCATCCCCAGAACTTTTGGTTCGAAAACAAAAATCAAAAGTGGAAGTACGGCCAATTGCTGGCACAAGACCTCGTGGCATAAACGCAGAAGAAGACGCAGCAAATGAATCTGAACTCTGCGCGTCAAAAAAGGAACTTGCGGAACATCTGATGCTTGTTGATTTGGGAAGAAATGATTTGGGACGGGTAGCGCAAACAAATAGTGTGCACGTTCCCAAATTTGCTCGAATTGAAAAATACTCACATGTGATGCATCTGGTCAGTGACGTCGAAGCAACGCTCAAAAAAAGCTGTACAATGATGGATTTGCTTCGCGCCACATTTCCCGCTGGAACAGTCACCGGCGCGCCAAAAATAAAAGCAATGGAAATGATTGACCAGCTTGAGCGTGAGTCACGCGGCCCTTATGCAGGCTGCTTGGGTTATTTGGGTCTCACTGGTGACATGGACATGTGCATTACCATCCGAACCATTGTCATCCATCATAATCAAGCCTATGTTCAGGCAGGTGCCGGAATTGTCAATGATTCAAACCCATCAGCTGAATACCAAGAAACTTTAAACAAAGCCCGTGCACTCTTTCAAGCCGTCGAACGGGCGAGAGGAACATCTCATGATTCTGATGATTGATAATTATGATTCCTTTACCTACAACCTCGTTCAATACCTCAGCGAATTGGGGGAACGCGTTATTGTGTACCGTAATAACTGCATCTCTTTAACGCGCATCCGATCTTTAAAGCCGAAACAGATTGTTATTTCCCCCGGTCCTGGCAGCCCAAAGGACGCTGGTATTTCCAATGAACTTATTGCAACCTTGAGCGGAAAAATCCCGATTTTGGGAGTTTGTCTCGGACATCAGTGCATTGGTCATGTATTTGGCGGGAAAATTGTTCAAGCAAAAAATATTATGCATGGAAAGACTTCAGAGATTCACCATGGACGAAAAGGAATTTTTAAGTCTCTAAAGAACCCTTTCAATGCCACGCGCTACCATTCGCTTGTCATCGAACCAAAATCAGTGCCGGCTTGTCTTGAAGTCACAGCAAAAACAAAAGATGGAGAAATCATGGGTGTTCAACATAAACTTCACCCGACATTTGGAGTTCAGTTTCACCCTGAATCTATTCTGTCTGAAGAAGGCAAGAAACTGTTAGCCAACTTCATTCGAGTAAAATAATTGGTCATGAATCAATCAGTCGAATCACTTTTACTTAGCCGTGACCTCAATTTCAAAGAAGCAAAGCACGCATTCCGCAATGCATTTTGCATCAATTCTTCGGACGTAGACACGCAAAAGAAAATACTCATCCTTCTTGAAAAGAAAGGAATTTCATCTGCTGAATTGCACGCGATGGTTGCGCTCATCCGTGAAGTAGAACCAATCATTCGACATCGGAACCACACCACCCTCGCAGATGGTTGCGGAACAGGTGGTGACGGAAAAAATACATTTAATATTTCGACCATTGCCTGTCTTGTCGCCGCTGCATCTGGCCTTTCCATTGCCAAACATGGAAACCGGAGCATTTCTTCGCGCTGTGGAAGTAGTGACCTCATGGAATCTCTTGGGGTTCCAATTGAAGCCCCCAAGCAAAAAATGCTTCGTTTGCTTCATCAGAAAAATTTTGGTTTCTTTCACGCTCCGCTCTACCATCCGTTTTTCGCACAAGCTCAAAAAGCGAGAAGGGAACTTGCAGCTAAGCACATCAAAACAATCTTCAATCTAACCGGTCCGCTCGTTAATCCGCTCAGGCCCAGGTACCAATTGATTGGCGTTTATCGAAAAGACCTTGCATCCATGGTTGCTCAAGCTGCAAAAAAACTTGGATTTAAACGTGCATTTATCATTTGGAATTTAGGCGGTTATGACGAACTCACCACAACAAATCGCACACTTGTGTTTGATTTGTGCAGACAAAAACTGATTTCGTATTACATTAATCCAACAAATCTTGGTTTTAAAAAAGCAAAACCAGCGAGTCTGCTCGGTGGAAATTTAAAGAAAAATTTAAAAATTGCACGCAACATTATTTGCGGCCGTGAAAAAAGTGGGGCGAAATTTGACGCAGTTGTTTTAACTGCAGCCACCCTTTTGTTCTTAAGTGGCCAAGTTTCATCTTTAACAGGTGGAATAAAAAAAGCAAAACATTCACTTGTCACTCGCAAAGTGAGTAAACTTCTTAAAGATTTAAGTGGTCACTAACATGATTCTGGACCAAATCCTTGAGTTTAAGCGAACAGAAATCAAGGAGCTTAAGGAGCGAGTTTCGCTTGTGGAAATTGAAAAGAAAGCGCGCGAACTTAAAGCTCCAAAACGCTCACTTCAAAATGTATTGAGTGTAAAATCCAATCGACCTCATTTAATTTGTGAGCTTAAAAAAGCCTCGCCGTCAGGCGGTGTGCTTCGAGCTAATTTTGATCCACTAGGCCTTGCGCGCATCTTTGAAGAAGAAAAGGCAAGCGGCATTTCAGTTTTAACTGAACGAAATTTCTTTCAAGGGAATCCAGACACGCCAAAAAGCATTCGACCCATTACAACACTTCCGCTTCTTCGCAAGGATTTTATCGTTGATGTGTACCAAATTTTTGAAACTGCTCTTCTTTTGGCTGACACTTATTTATTAATTGTCTCGATTCTAAGCAATCAAGACCTTAAACTATTCCTGTCAATTGGACGCAGCCTTGGAATGGAGCCAATTGTTGAAGTACATACGGACGAAGAACTTGACCGCGCCATTCAGGCAGGCGCACTTATGATTGGAGTCAACAGTCGGAACTTGAAATCACTTACCATTGACCGTGAAATTCCAGCTCATATGCTCAAGCGAATTCCCTCTGGGGTCATCGCCATTGTAGAAAGTGGCATTGCGTCAAGGACAGACATTGAGTACTACAAATCATATGGTGCAAATTGTTTCCTGATTGGAACCGTGCTAATGAAAGCGCCTGATGTTCGAAGTAAAATTCGGGAATTAATGGAGTTCTAAGCTAGAGAGGATTTCATGACAAGAATAAAAATATGTGGAAATACAAATTCAGAAGATGCAATTTTAGCAAAAGAATCAGGCGCTAATTTCTTAGGACTCATTTTTACTGAGAGCAAGCGCAAGGTGTCAATTGAACAAGCAAAAGTAATCATT
>JAHFHD010000083.1 GCA_023247075.1 Candidatus Omnitrophota bacterium
GAGACGCCCACAACCTTAAAACGCATAAAAGTAAACCTGGCAAGGTACTAGGCGCTTCTTTTGAACAACCACTTGGCTGCTTTTTGGACCCAAGAAAAAGATCGGCTGTTTCGGTTTAAGGCTTCAAAATCAGGCTTGTAATAACGCTTTTGATCTAAAACTTTCTGCTCAGCCTTTATGCGCTCAATCATTTTCCGTTCCGCCAAGGATGGGCGCGAGGCCAGCGCCAAATCCATTTGTTCGTTTCCTTTGTGAATAAGGCACAGACGGTCGTAAAGCAGTCCCAATTGCATGTGACCGCGCACATAATTAGGGTGGCGGCTCAAAAGCGTTTGAAACGCGTCAATAGCCTCATACATTTTATCTTCAATGGCCAAAGTCATTCCATGCCCAATCCAATTTTCAGGATCATCTGGGTCAAGTGCCATTGCTTTAGAGAAATCTGAATTTGCCGCTGACCAATTCTTTAGTTGGAAATGAGCGAAAGCACGGCCCTGGTAGGCGCGGGCATCGCTTGGAAAATCATTCAAATGCGCCGTGAAATTCTGAATGGCGTCTTCAAAATACCCATCCCTCAAAAGGGCTTGAGTTTCTTCAAGCCCTTGATTGAGTGGTGTGCTCATAAGGCGCTTGTTCCTACTTCGCCTGTGCGAATCCGCATCGCGTTCTCAACATTAATCACAAAAACTTTTCCATCACCCACATTTTCAGTCCGTGCGGCCGTTCGGACAGCTTCCAAGACTTTTTTTACTTCCTCATCGGGAACCACGACATCGATTCTAACCTTTGGAACAAAACGGATGGTGTATTCTTCGCCGCGGTAATGTTCTACTTGGCCCTTTTGACGGCCAAATCCGCGCACATCGGTCACCGTCATTCCAACAATATGAAGTTTATCAAGAGCATTTGTAATTGGATTAAGCTTTTCTGGTCTCACAAAACAAGTCACCATTTTCATAAAATTTCCACTCCTTCGTTTTGAACGATTGGGCGTGGGGCTTACCCCACACGCCCTTTCGCTAGAGATAACAGCTATCAATCGAATAAACTTCGACCTGATTTCGAAATGCCAACAATCAGAAACACAATCATTGAACCAATTAAAGTAATTAGTGTCCCAGTCATATTTTTCTCCTCTTTTAGTCTTTCAGCGCCATCGACGATCCAGATGAAGCATAGATCGTTGATTCCGTTGTTTTGAGCTGAAAATCAGGGTAGCAAAATGCTCCCATTTCAGGCAAATCAAGACCTGCAAGTTCCGCCTTTGGATTACAGCGCTGCCCAACAACTACATCAACCAGCCAATTCCATAGGAATGACAAAGCAAAGATCGCACCTAACAATGTAGCGATGCCAATCAATTGAGCTACGAGTTGGCCAGCGTCTCCATAAAACAAACCTTTTACGGAACCAGCGACTCCATTCCAACTCCCGCCATAATTTGAGCGGCCATCAGCAAAAAGACCGACTGACAACACACCCCATAAACCGTTTACTCCGTGAACAGAAATCGCTCCAACGGGATCATCGATTTTTGGAACACGGTCAAAAAACTCGACGGCCAAACAAACCAAAATCCCAGCAATCCAACCAATTACAGCAGCAGCCAGCGGATTCACAAATCCACTCGGTGCAGTAATGGCCACTAGTCCAGCAAGTAAACCATTTCCGGCCATAGAAGCATCCGGCTTGCCGTAACGAATCCACATGTAAAGCAACGCTCCAAAGGAACCGGTGCATCCAGCCAGCATTGTATTCACTGCGATACTACCAATACGCAAACAACCGTTTCCGGAAGCGCCCAGAGTACTTCCAGGGTTAAAACCAAACCAACCGAATGCAAGAATAAAACATCCAGCCAGCACCAGCACAATATTATGACCTGGAATCACATTGGGGCTTCCATTCCGATTAAATTTTCCAATGCGAGGTCCTATTATCATGGCTACAGCACATGCCGTAATTCCACCCACTGCGTGCACCACACCGGAACCAGCAAAATCGCAGTACCCGTGACCAAGTCCAAAATTTACTCCAAGCTGTGACAGCCAGCCGCATCCCCATGCCCAGTTACCAAAGAGCGGGTAAATTAAAGCACCCAACCCGATTGTTGAAACGCAAAAAGCAGAATATTTCCAGCGCTCAGCACAGGAACCAGTCACAATTGTGGTTGTAGTATCCATGAACACCATTTGGAAAAGGAAAAGAACCATAATGCCTACATCGTATGTTGCGCCATGCAGGAAAAATCCCTTTGTTCCAAATAAACCCCATGGTTTTCCAAATAGGGTAACTACCTGCTCATGATTTAACGGGTAGACGCCGCCCAAATTTGCAATGGGAGCACATCCTCCCATTTGAATGGCAAACCCGCAAACGTAATAGGCAAAAAGACCCAAACCATACACCATGAAATTCATCATCATGGTATGATTCGCATTTTTTGCCCGAATCAACCCCGTTTCAACAAGAGCAAAACCGGCTTGCATGAACATGACTAAAAATCCAGTCACAAGAGTCCAAACAAAATTGATGGCAATTTTGTTTTGTCCGGCTTGATTTACTAAATCTGCGAGCGTCAAACCTTTTGCGCTGTCTGAAACAGTAACATCGCGCACAGTACCGGTAAATTCTGCGCCCGGGTCACCCTTTGCAGTTATTTCATCGGTACTCGCCGAAGCTGAAATAGAACTTAAGTCTTTGTCAGTTAACGCTGTCCCTTCCGCTCTTAGTAGCGCAGCAAAACTAAATGTGGCAGCAAGCCCCAGGACAGCCAGTAACATGAGCGTTCTTGTTTTTAACGAGTTCATTTGGCTCTCTCTCCTTATTATTTCTTCCATATCGCACGCTCCAAATAATAACCATTCAATACTTTCAAGATGCCGAAAATGGTTACCGCAATTCCGGCGCATGCAATAATCGCTCGAACTCCATTCGAATTCGTAACAAAAAGCCCGGATATTGCAATCAGCCATCCCCCTACAATTACCAAGATTCCAATTAATCGCATACTTCCTCCTTCTTACGTGCAGCTTTAAATAAAACTACTGACAAAATCAGCATAACGGCTCCAACAACTAGGCTCAAAAAGCCACCCCCAATTACTGCAGTCACTAAAACTGTGAAGCCCGACAAAAACCAAAATAACGCCCAGCCTGATGTTTTCGTTGTTCCTACCATATTATGTTCCTTTCTCTATTTAAGTTTAATGAATTTAAACTGAACAGTCTTTAAGACTTTAAAGAATTAGCTCGAAAGCTACAAAACAATCTTAACCATTACAAAACTGTATGATTAATCACTTGCAATAGCTGTTAAAGCGTTAAAGAACAACTTCGTGAGTTGTTGTAAAGCAAAGCACGTGCCAATCTAATCTATGTAATGTGTGAAAAAATTCCCTTGAAGAAAAGATCGTGACATATTTTCGATGATGGTCTGTCAAAATAGCAAATGAGCATTTTTACTTGGTACTTAGATGTTTTAGGATGGTAATGACAATGGCGAGCAGGCCGCCTCCCAACACGGCTAAAACTGGGGCATGAAAATAAACAACCAAAGTGATTGCAATGACGAAAAAACTTCCTAAAACCAGAGCTAACTTTCTACCTAAGCCCAATTGATTCATCTTCATAATTTTATTTCTCAAATACTACTAAATTTTATTCAAGATCGCCAGAAGAAATAAGTGCCAATCTCAAAAAAAACAACGTACACCTTAAAATTGTGTTGTTAAAATACTCAAAAATTGCGCGGGAAAAGCGGCTGTGCTACAATTCGCGCCATGTCACTCATCCATCCAACAGCAATCATCGGGAAAGAAGTTGAGATCGGCTCTAACAATGAAATCGGCCCATATGTGGTCATTGAGAACCGAGTTAAAATCGGGTCGGACAACAAATTTCTAAGCCACACCTGCATTTGCAGCGGAACAGAAATTGGCGATTCAAATGAATTCCACATAGGCTCTGTTATTGGAAATAGACCTCAGGACCGTGCTTTTAATGGTGCCCCAACAAATACAAAAATTGGAAACCACAATACCATTCGCGAATATGTCACAATTCACCGCGGTACTAAGGAAGGAACCGCAACGGTCATTGGAAATCATAACTTCATCATGGCTTACTGCCACATTGCCCATAATTGCATTCTGGGCGAACAAATTACGATGGTCAATGGCGCAAGTCTTGCCGGCTACTGCATGATTGAAGACGATGCCTTTCTTTCCGGCATGACGGTTTTTCATCAATTTACAAAAATTGGAAGACTCGCCATCATCAGTGCCTTCTCAGCCGTAAATCTTGACGTCCCACCTTTTATGATGTGCGGAGGACGCGGCGCAGTTGTTCATGGACCAAATGTAGTTGGTCTAAGGCGGGCTGGAATTCCGGCAGAAACACGAGATGAATTAAAACGCGCTTACAAAATCCTTTTTTGCTCAGAATTGAGCCGTACCAATGCCTTAAATGAAATCGAGCAAACTTGCAAGTCTCGTGAAGTTAAACATTTGATTGAGTTTACAAGAAATTCAAAACGAGGAATTTGTCACGGGGAACATTCGAGAAAATCTGAATCTGTTCGGTTTTAATCCGTACTCTGAGGCAATTTTTTACTGACCGACCTTTCTCACAATTAAAATCGAGTTTTTTCCGCCAAATCCAAAAGAATTTTTCATTGCAGTTCTAATTTTTGCTGGCCGCGCGCGATTCGGTACATAGTCCAAATCACATTCAGGGTCTGGATGCTCATAATTAATGGTAGGTGGAATTAAATCATGTTCCATCGCTAGAAGGGTTGCAATTAATTCGACGCTTCCTGCAGCACCAATCAAGTGACCAATCATTGATTTCGTAGCGCTGATTGGAATTTTGTACGCGCGCTCACCAAAAACCTTCTTAATAATCATGGTCTCCGTTTTGTCATTAAGTGGAGTGGATGTTCCGTGGGCATTGATGTAGTCAATCTCATCTGTCGTTACGCCAGCATTTTCAAGCGCAAGCTTCATGGCGCGCACAGCCTCTTTACCTTCCGGCTCAGGACTTGTCATGTGGTAAGCGTCACAAGTCATCGCATGTCCCAAAATTTCTGCATAAATGTGCGCACCTCTTTTCTTCGCATGTTCATATTCCTCAAGTACAAACATTCCAGCTCCTTCACCCAACACAAACCCGTCTCGGTCAATGTTAAATGGCCGGCAGGCTTTTTCTGGATTTTCATTTCGAGTTGAAAGCGCTCTGGCAGCACAAAAAGCCGCCACAACTCCCGGGTAAATTCCAGCCTCAGCGCCTCCTATGATGATGAAGTCCACGACGTTACTTCGAATTGAGTCCCAAGCATAACCAATTGCATCAGAAGCTGAGGAACATGCAGTTGCAATGGAAAAACTTGGACCAGTAACACCAAGTTCAATTGAAACCTGACTCGCGCAAGCATCTGGAAAGGAGGCAAGTGCGACAAAAGGACTCACGCGCGACGGGCCTGTTTTTAAAAACTCTGCGTAATGATTCATAATGTGTCCGTGACCAGACATCGCAGTTCCAATCATCACCCCTGTCCGATGACGTCCATTCGCACGAGGATCAAACTTTGCGTCTTCCACCGCCATCTTAGCCGCCGCCACAGCAAGATGACTGGTACGGTCCATGCGTTTCAGATTTTTCTTGTGCACATAGTTTTCAGGATTGAAATTTTTGATCTCACCGGCAAAACGCGTCGCAAAAGCGCTCGCATCAAACGAAGTAATGGGTTGGATTCCAGACTTGCCAGATTTGACTGCTTCCCAAAAAGCATCTTTTCCAATTCCATTAGACGCAATCACGCCGATTCCCGTTACAACCACACGTCTTTTCTCAGACATTACAATTACACCACCCTTTAATGAGAACCGAACCTAAAAAAAATGACCCACTTTTTAATTTCAGTGGGTCATTCACATACCGTATTCTGCAAACAAACAATGCAAGACTCAAGCAGATTGTAGTGAAAGTGCAATCTTCCGATGCTCGTGATCAACGTTAAGAACTTGAACGTCGATGGAATCGCCAACACGGAAATTTGTTTTGGCTTCAGCGTTTTTTGGAAATTCAGAGTGATGCACCAAACCTTCGAGTCCATTTGCAAGCTCTACAAAAATACCAAAATTGACAATTTTTGTGATTCGACCCTTGCACGTCGTTCCTGTTTGAAGGGGCTGCGTGAGAAGCGGCCACGGATCTTCTGTTAATTGTTTGATTCCCAAAGATATTTTTTGGTTTGATGGATCAAGCAAAAGAATCTTTGCCTCAATCTGGACCCCTTTTTTTGCAATTTCACTGGGGTGATTTATTTTTTTAAGCCAAGAAATATCAGAAATATGAACCAAACCATCGATTCCGGGATCAAGCTCAATAAAAATGCCATAATCTGTAACGTTTCGAACAGTTCCTTTAATCACGTCACCTTCATGGAATTTAGACCCCAAATTCTCCCAGGGACTTGCAATCATTTGTTTGAGCCCTAATGAAATTTTTCTCGCCGTTTTATCAATACTCAAAATTGCCGCTTCCACTTCCTGACCCACTGTCAAGACCTCCGAAGGATGTGCCACTCGCTTTGTCCATGACAATTCACTAATGTGAATTAAGCCCTCGATTCCTTCCTGAAGTTCCATAAAAGCGCCGTAAGGAAGAATGTTTGTAATCCGTCCCCTAATCTTCATTCCTACTTCATATTTTTCGCCAATTTCTTCCCATGGACTTTTTTTGATTTGCTTTAGTCCAAGCGACACTTTCTCACCCTGCTTGTCAATCTGAATCACCATCACTTCAACTTCATCTCCCAAACTCAAAACAGCGGAAGGATGCGACACACGACCCCAGCTCATGTCCGTAATATGAAGAAGGCCATCAATTCCACCGAGATCAATAAAAGCACCAAAGTCCGTAATATTTTTAACTCTCCCCTTCACGAGCTGACCAACCGCTAAAGTGCCCAGCATCTTACCACGGGCTTCATCTCTTTGTTTTTCAAGAAAATCCTTGCGTGACACAACAATATTTTTTCTCTTTTGATTGATTTTCACAATGACAAATTGCGCGGTTACGCCGACGAATTGGTCTAAATTTTTGGTAGGCTTCAAATCTACTAGTGAGGCAGGAAGAAAAGCTTCAATTCCAATATCGACCATAAATCCGCCACGAACTTTTTTGAATATTTTTCCTTCAATAATACTTCCTTCGTTAGATTGATGAATCAGCTGGTCCCAAGATTTTTGGCGGTCCGCTTTTCTTTTGGATAAAATCACCATTCCACTTTCTTCATCCAGTGTTTCAAAAAGCACTTCAATTTCATCTCCAACTTGAAGAGGCCCCTCTCCCTCAAACTCATCTAAATTTAATATGCCCTCGGACTTGTAACCAATATCAATGATGGCTTCCTTGTTAAAAATAGAAATGACTTTCCCGCGGACGATTTCACCTTCAGAAAAATTTTGCCCGGTCAGACTTTCTTCAAACAACTTCGCAAATGTTTCGTTTTCTTCGTTATTATTTTCAATAGACATACAAATTCAGTGGTTCCCCTTCCTCATTTCACAATTTCTTCCATTGATTTTCAACATTATGGAGTGGGCGGCATTATATCAGATAAAAGCTGATGGGGAAGCTTCTTTTTTTGCATATTTACAAAAAACAAATCTATTTCCTTGGGACTTTTGAATGTTTCTGAAGTGCAAGTTGACAACATTTTAAAAAAGCCTGGCGAAGCAATTTTTCAACACCGGTTCCAGAATCCTTTTTCAAATTGCTGATAAAGTTGGAAATAATAGATTGTAAATGAATTAAATCCTGAATGAGCCGCTCGCGATTGGACATCAGAATTGGTCGCCAAAGTTTAGGGTCGCTCTGGGCAATGCGTGTCGTGTCGCGAAATCCAGTTGCACCATAACAAAGAAATTTTTTAGAAACAGCGCAGACAAGAGAAGCGGCGACCACATGCGGCAGATGACTGATTTGAGAAGCAATTTGGTCATGCTTTTTACTTGAAAGCACAATTACCTTCCCTCCCAATTTTTTCCAAAAAGAGACGACAGTCTCATTTGCTCTGGTTGTCGTGTGTCGCGATTGCGTCACCATTACTTGCGCTTTCAAAAAAAGATCGGCATCTGAATAAGTAAGCCCTGTATGGTGAGAGCCGGCAAATGGATGAGACCCAATAAACTCAACGTGTTTCAGCTTACTCCGATTCACTCCTTTAGTGAGTTGATCTTTTGTGCTTCCCACATCGGTGACAACCGCAGAGGTTTTGAGTAATCGGTCAATTTCCAAAACCAGCTTCAGGATGGTGTCAACAGGTGTGCAAATTAAAACCAAATCTGTTCCAATTAAACCCGCTCGCAACTCACGTGTTCCGGTGTGAATAATTCCTTTCTTTTTTGCGAGTTCAATTCTTTTCTGGTCCCGGCTCACGCCAATAACACGCACATCAGGGAGGTATTTGCGGACCGCAGAGCCAATGGACCCTCCAATCAATCCAAGTCCTACGATGGTGATTTGACGAAGCTTCATTGAGTTAGACTTCGCGGCCAATCGCGGCTGCAATCGCTTGAATTTGTTTCATAAGATGAACAAATTGTTCCGGAAAAAGTGACTGCGGACCATCGCTCTTCGCCTCTTCTGGCCGGTCATGCACTTCCACCATAATTCCGTCCGCACCTGCAGCAACTGCAGCACGAGCAATTGGAAGCACACAGTTCCTCTTTCCAGTTCCGTGCGATGGATCAACCAGAACAGGTAAATGCCCAAGGTCTTTAAGCACGGGAACAGCATTAATATCGACGGTATTGCGCGTCGCCGTTTCAAAAGTCCGAATCCCGCGTTCACCCAGCATTACTTTGAAATTTCCCTTTGAAAGAAGGTATTCTGCGGAAAGAAGCAGTTCTTCAATCGTAGAGCTAAGCCCTCGTTTCAAAAGAACTGGTTTTTTTGAAATCCCGACTTCTTTCAATAAATCAAAATTTTGCATATTCCGCGCACCAATTTGAAGCATGTCTGAATAACGCGAAACCAAATCCACATTTCGCGTGTCCATCACTTCTGTGACAACCAAGAGGCCGCTCTCATCCGCTGCTTCGCGCAAATACTTAAGCCCTTCTTCGCCAAGACCCTGAAAACTGTACGGAGAAGTTCTGGGCTTGAAAGCGCCGCCACGAAGGAATGTGGCTCCCGCCTTCTTCACCTCTTTGGCAATCCGATGCAGCATTTCTTCACCCTCTACAGAACAAGGCCCTGCCATCACCACGATTTTTTTACCGCCCACCTTTACTCCATTTCCCATCAAAAATTCAGTATTTTCCGGACGGAATTCACGACTTGCAAGTTTGTAAGGTTTTTGAATGGGCATCACACTTTCAACACCCGGAAAAACTTCAAGCGGCTGAACACGAAGTTTTGATTCCTCGCCAATTACGCCAATAATCGTGCGCTCCACTCCTTTCGACACTTGAGGCGTGAGTCCTAACTCCTTCACTTTGTCACAAATGTGACTCACTTGTTCCGGGGTTGCATCAGCTTTAAGAACAATAATCATAATCGCTAATCTCCTTTACGCTTCAATTAAGAATCTCGAGTTTGGTACTTTTTTAAATTAACCCTCTCTCCCTCTTCGAGAGGGAGAGGAGGGTTGGGGTGAGGGTGAAAATTGTGAACCGTTTATTCCCCCTCACCCTACACTTGTATTGCGTCCTCACCCTCTGATGAAAGATCAGTTGGTGGTGAGGACTGTGTGCTTGCTACGCATTAATCATTTATTTAATGAAAGCAAGCACGTCCCTCTCTCCCCCTGTTGGGGGCGAG
>JAHFHD010000173.1 GCA_023247075.1 Candidatus Omnitrophota bacterium
TAGGTTGATGAATTTTGGAATCCATTTGCCTTCACGCTCTTTTTCTGGGACATCAACCAAAAGTTGAGCTCGCATTTTTTCAGAAAGTAAATGTTCGCGCACCGCTTCTTCAAAATCCCTGACATTTCCGCGGAACTGGTTTTTAATCCACAAGTCATAAAAATTAGAATTAAAAACTTCCTTTCCAAATAAAAAGAATCGGATTCTCTCGCGAACATCTTCGTCTGAAACAGTCAACTTGCTTCTCGCTGCTTCGCGGCTTAAAATTAAACTTTGCCATGCAGCGCTTCTGATGTTTTCAAATGAAATCGGGGCTGGCGTGTCGTTCTCTGGCTTTTTGCTGTCAGCTTGCACATCTACTGGTTTGGCAGGCGTAGCTTGTGTTTCAGTAATTACCTCCGTACCCTTCTTTACTGTATTTTTTTCCACCGCGGTTGGTTTTGTTTCTTCAGCAGCAGTTTTTGCTTTTTCAGGTTCTGTTTTTTGTTTTGCTTGATTTTGAGTTTGAGCTTGCGCGAGCAGTTCATACAACCGCAGTACCGTCATGTATTCTTTAATCGAGATTTTTTTCCCGCGGATTGAACCTGCATATTGAGTCTCCAATTTCTGACTGACGGTAATGGAACTCGCGCCCCAGACAATAAATGAAAGGACAATAAGCCAAATAATAAACTTGATATTTTTTCGGAAAAATTTCAGCATGTCAGCATGTAGATTATTTTGGTTTGATATTCAGTGAAACTTCAAATCTAATTCTTAAAAGTATATACTTTATCCTTGTTATTTGAAAGGACTTATGCTAGGATTCGCGCTGTCAAAATAAAAATTTATTGATTGTCAACTGCAGTGTGAGTATCAGGGAATCAATCCGATGCGATTTATTAAAGTATCAATCATCTTGCTCTTCATCCTCAGTTTGTTGGGCGCAGGATCTTCACTTTATCTTTCAGTCATCCGCGAGAATGAAAAGGAAAAACGGATTCACCTCGAACATGTTCGTGCGGAGCTTGAATCAAAACTCAAGCAGCTTGAAGGGGAAAAAGAAGGATTGGAGCATGAAGTAACGGATCTCCAGACCGAAAATAAAGACCTTGAATCTAAGAATTCTGAACTTGATGAGCTCAGAAAAGAAGCCTTGAATCAGGTGCGTGAGCGGGAAAAGGAACTGAAAGAGGTAAAAATCAATCGTGACGAACTAAAAAGTTCTTTAGAGACGGTTACCGAGCGAAATCATGAGTTAGAATCTGTTCTGGATGAACTTGACCGAAAAATTGAGGAGATGTCAAAACCAAAACCTCTTGCTTCGCCTGAAGTTTCGTATGTAGGAATGGAGGTTTCGGGTACGTCGAAAGGGAACGGAACAGAGTTATCTTCGTCGGTACAAACAACCCCTGAAGCAGCTCCCAAAGTAGAGCAGGTTAGGACAGTAGAAAGAATGCGGGAGATTCCAAAGCCGAAACAAAAAAAATGGAATTTCTTGTCATTTGGAAAAACTGGTGCCACAAAAAGTCAGAAACCAGTGGTTGCAAGTGTAGTACCTCCCAAAATAGTTTCTAATCCTACAAATCAAAATGTGTCAACATTTACTAATACTAATTTAAGTACCGTTCCATTTATTCCTTCTGCACCAGTGGCAGTTCCACATACGGACGTGACAATGGTGCAAGCAAACACTAACTCTTTAGTCGGGCCAACGAGTTTGACAGGCAGCCCAGAAAAGAGTGTGTGGTCAGAGCCAGGTCCTTCAGCAAAATCTGGGACATTAAACCAGACACAAACAACTTCTACTCAAGTACCCATACCCACAACTTCTTCAAAAGAGAAATCTTCTGTGGCTGCAGGTCAAGTATTGCTTGTGAATCGGAATTTTCATTTTGCAGTAACCAATCTGGGTCTTCGCCAGGGTTTTCATCTTGATGACACACTTTCAGTTGAGCGGAAAGGTGCCAAAATTGGTCAATTGCGCATTGAAAAAATTTATGACGACTACTGCGCCGCCTACATTATTGAAGAACAGAGTACAACTCCCATCGAGGAGGGTGACCTTGTTGCTTCCGCTAAATCTTCGCAGTAAACACATTCGCGCTTCGGTACTCATTTCCATTTTAAGCGTTCTAGCCATCTTGTTGCTTCTCGTCCTCATCACTGTCCAAGTTCTTGAAATCAACCGCTACACAAGCCTTCCTGGATGACTTGGTTCTGTTTTAGACGGCTGCTTGTTTTTTTTCTTGCAGCTGTCATATTAACCTCTCCTATTTTACTTTTTGCTCAGGATACTGAAAAATCTGTTCAAATAGCTGAGAGACTGGATGCGCTCACAAAGCAGGTTGAAGCGTTGGTTCATAGACAAGAGGAAATCTCGAAGAATGAAACAGCTATTTTAGAGCAAGCTAAAAGTGTTAAAATTTTTTCAAATCGACGGCGAGCATGAAAACTAGAATATTTTTTATTTTATCCATACCTTTTATTTTATTCGTTACTTCTCAAAACGTGCAATCTGAAGAAGTGACTTCTGACGAAGTGCTCGCGCGAATTTCAAAGCTAGAATTACTAGTCAGCCAGCTTGAAACATCCACCCAAAAAATTGAAGATGAAGAAGTTAAAATTAAAGAAGAATTAGCATCTCTTCGAATATGGATTAATCGAAGAAGGTAAAGTCTCGTGAATGTCGCTACATCAATAAGACCACTTAAGCCGCTTCAAGGTGATTACACGCCGCCTGGGGACAAATCAATTTCGCATCGGGTTGCCATGTTTGGCGCGATTGCAAGCGGCAGGAGTGAATTCATGCATTTTTTAGATGGAGAAGATTGTATGAGTACGCTCCACGCCTTTGAGTCGATGGGCGTCAAATACGAATTGAGTCATGTTCAGTCTCAATTTGACACTCAGACAAAGAAACTTGTGGTTCATGGCGTGGGAATGAATGGTCTTAAGGAATCTGGAAGAGATATTGATTGTGGAAATTCAGGAACCACGATGCGTCTTTTGCTTGGCCTTCTTTCCGGACAGAAATTTCGCACTCGGCTGATTGGCGACCCGTCTTTGTCAAAGAGACCGATGAAGCGCGTGACTGACCCTCTTAGGAAAATGGGCGCTAAAATTTTTGGCGCGGAAGATGCAAATTATGCGCCGCTTATTGTGGAAGGAGCTCCGCTTTCAGGTATTGAATTAAATAATTCCATCGCAAGCGCACAAGTCAAATCAGCGATTTTGCTTGCAGGACTTTATGCGCGTGGATCGACTAAGGTGCTGGAACAGCGTCCAACGCGGGACCACACTGAGCGATTGCTCACACTTTTCGGCGCCCAAATTGAACAGACAGAAAATAAAATTTACATCCGCAAAGCCAAAGAGCTGAAGCCAATTTCTTTTGAAATTCCAGGGGACTTTTCTTCCGCCGCCTTTTTCATTGCAGCAGCGCTGATTGTTCCGGGCTC
>JAHFHD010000020.1 GCA_023247075.1 Candidatus Omnitrophota bacterium
CACGTCTCACCAAAAATCAAGGGTCTGTTGCGACGCTCCTCGTTCAGAATGGCACTTTGCGAATCGGCGACATTGTAGTTGCCGGATCTTACTATGGAAAGGTACGTTCTTTGCGCAATGACAAAGGAAAACCAGTGCGGGAAGCAGGTCCGTCTTATGCGGCTGAAGTGGCGGGCTTGTCAGGAACGCCTGAAGCCGGCGATGTGCTTGTGGTTGTTAAAGATGAAGATATGGCAAGAAAGATTGCTGAGAAGCGTTCATTAGAGATTCGTGAGCGTGCAATGAAGGGGCTTCACACCAAACACCTTTCACTTGAAGATTTGTACAGTCAAGTGAAGGAAGGTAAGGTCAAGGAACTTAAAATTATCATCAAGGCCGATGTTCAAGGTTCGGTTGAAGCCATTACCCAGTCGCTAGAACAGATTCATTCTGACAAAATTCAGCTCCGTGTAATTCACGGAGGGGTTGGAAGTATTGGTGAATCAGACATCATGCTTGCTGCTGCTTCAGATGCGATTGTAATTGGTTTTCATGTGAAGCCAGATGACCGTGCGCAGCTACTTCTCGAAAAAGAAGGGGTGGACGTTCGATTTTACAATATTATTTATCAAGCGATTCAAGACATCCAAAAAGCGATGGAAGGACTGCTTGAGCCAACGTCAAAAGAAGTATTTGAAAGTCGAACCTTGGTTCAACAGACATTTCGATCTTCAAAGATTGGACTCATCGGTGGAGCAATTGTGCGCAAAGGCCGTCTTGTGCGCAATCATCCAATCCGTGTTCTCAGAGATAACGTTGTGGTTTTTGAAGGCAAGCTTGGTTCGCTTAAACGGTTTAAAGATGATGTCAGGGAAGTGCAAGAAGGTTATGATTGCGGTCTTGTGGTCGAGGGGTTTCAAGATTTGCGCGAAGGCGACGTGATTGAGTCTTACCGGATTGACAAAGTTGCTTCCAGTCTGACTTAATGGAGTCCGGATTTGCGATGAGCCAAGGTAAAAGAACAGAACGAATTTCAAATCTAATCAAGCATGAGCTTGCGGAGGCGGTTACCAAGAACCTCTGCGACCCGCGAATTGGATTTGTAACGATTACAGAAGTTCGCATGAGTGATGATTTAAAATATGCGCGTGTCTTTTATTCTGTGATTGGTAATTCTGAACAGTGCATGGAAACACAAAAAGGACTTGAAGAGGCTCGCGGATATCTCCAGCATCATTTAGCTCAGGCACTCAAATTGCGTTTTACGCCGCTTCTTTCATTTGCTTATGACCCAACTCTTGAAGAAGGTGGAAAAATTGACACCATTATTGACCAAATCCACACCAAGGATGCAAGCGAGTCTCGCGCATGATGGATTGTAATTGTAGTGGTATTTTGATTGTTGACAAGGAGAAGGGATGGACCTCACACGACGTATGTGCCTTCGTGAAAAACCGTTTTCAAATTTCAAAGGTAGGACACGCGGGAACACTTGATCCGCTCGCAACCGGTATTTTGATTCTGCTCTTAGGGCGTGCAACTTCCCAATCAGCTGAACTTTCCATGTGTGACAAGGAATATCGCGGCATTTTCAAATTAGGGATTCAAACCGATTCACATGACATTACAGGATGCATTACCGGCACAGGTAACTTAAATGGTATTTCACCCGAGCTGATTGAAGAAACTATGAGTCGATTTCGGGGGGCGCTGGAACAAGTTCCGCCGATGGTTTCGGCAATTAAGAAAAATGGAGTTCCGTTGTACCGGCTCGCACGCAAGGGAAAAGTGGTAGACCGCGCGCCGCGAAATATCACGGTTCACGAATTAATTATTGAAGAAATCAATCTTCCTTATGTTCATTTTTTTAGTTGGGTTTCAAAAGGAACTTATGTGAGAACGCTTGTTCACGACATGGGGAATGCAATGGGGTGCTTTGCGACTCTAACTGAATTAAGACGAGTGCGTTCCGGGGGATTTACTTTAGAGGAAGCAGTAACCATTTCATTTTTAAAAACTGCAAAGCCAGATGAACTAAGAAAATTTGTCATTGACCCGATCGAGTCACTTGTTCGCGCATGAGGGTCATCACTGATCTTTCAAAATTTGATCGTAGTAAGTTTCCAGACATTGTTGTTGCGCTTGGAAATTTTGATGGGGTTCATCAAGCCCACCGAAAACTGCTTGAACTAGTGAAAAGTCGCTCAGAAGCACTTTATGGAATTGCATCGGTGCTCACGTTTAAGGAGCATCCACAGCGCGTGCTTCACAAGAAAGAGGATCCGCCAATCCTCACCTCGTATGAACATAAGTTACATCTACTGCGCGAATGTGGAATCCAACTGTGTTTTGTAATTGACTTCTCCATCGAGTTTGCGCGTCTCTCAGCCGAAGATTTTGTTTCAAAGGTTCTTGTGGACATGCTGGGAGCGAAAGAAATTTGTCTTGGTTTCAATGCCCGCTTTGGCCACGACCGAACGGGAGACAGTTGTTTGATGAAATCGCTGGCCGAAAAAGAAAGAATTGGTTTTCTGGAAGCGCCACCTATTCGCATTGGAAGAGAAGTGGTTTCAAGTACTTTAATCCGAAAAATGATCTTGGCTGGTGATTTTGAACAAGCACAAAAAATGCTAGGAAGACCCTATTCATTTTTTGGCCAAGCAGTACAGGGCCATGGCCGGGGGCGGCGGCTAGGATTTCCGACCATTAACCTAGATGTCCACAGTGAAGTATTGCCACCGCAGGGTGTGTACGCTGTTTGGGCTGAAGTAGTGCGATGTCAATTTACTGAATTGCGAGAAGGGGTTCAGGAATTTAGTAGTGGGACAACGAAACGCAAACTGAAAGCTGTGATGAACTATGGTGTCCGGCCAACATTTGAAAATGATTCATTGCCAATACCGGAAATTCATTTTCTGGACGCCTATTCACATGAAGATGGGAAGAATCTTTTTGAAATTACATTTGGCCGATGGCTTCGAAGTGAGAAACGGTTTGAAAATGAGGCTGCATTGAAACGTCAAATTGAACATGACATTCAATCCGCCGACGATTGGTTTGAGCATGAAAAGAGCAAAGGAGGAGTTAATTTATGCCGTTAACTAAAGAACGTAAGCAAGAGGTAATCAAAACACATCAAAGAAAATCTGAAGATTCGGGTTCTCCGGAAGTGCAAATTGCAATCCTAACGACCAGAATCAACGATTTGACAGATCATTTCAAGGCGCATGTTAAGGATCATCATTCAAGGCGCGGTTTGGTGCAAATGGTGGAAAAGCGCAAGAAACTATTAAGGTACCTTGAAAGAGCAAATGCCGCCGGATATCAGGCACTTGTTCAAAAACTAAAATTGCGCAAATAACGACAATTGACTCATCGCATAAAGCGTTGAAATGGGTTGTTCAAAATGGGACTTGAGGAAGGAAAAAGATTAAGGTGGTTGTGATGAAAAAGATGAGTACGCAGTTTGGATCAAAAGATTTTAGTATTGAAACTGGCCGAATGGCAAAGCAAGCAAGCGGCGCAGTTCTGGTTCAGCATGGAGACACCGTGGTGCTAACAACAGTGGTTTCTTCAAAAGAGGTGAAAGAAGGTCAAGATTTTTTTCCGCTTACTGTTGATTACCGGGAAAAAACATATGCGGCCGGAAAAATTCCAGGAGGATTTTTTAAACGTGAGGGCCGCCCAACAGAAAGAGAAATTTTAACATCTCGTTTGATTGATCGGCCACTTAGGCCGTTATTTCCGGAAGATTACTTAAATGAAGTACAAATTCTTTCAACGGTTCTTTCTGCAGATGGTGAAACGAATCCAGATTTATTGGCCATTATTGGAGCGTCCGCTGCATTGATTGTCTCAGACATTCCATTTACAGATCCTGTGGGAGCTGTGCGGGTGGGATTGATTGGGGATCAATTTGTCATTAACCCAAATTTTCGAGAAACCGAAACCAGTTTGCTTGACTTGGTTTTGGTGGCTACTTCAAAGAATATCATGATGATTGAAGGTGGCGCGCAAGAAATTTCTGAAGAGCGAATGCTTGCAGCAATTGAGTTTGGAAAAAAAGCGCTAGAGCCTGTCATTGAGCTTCAGCGGAAACTAGCTGCTGAGTGCGGCAAACAAAAATTACCCGTTGTAAAGCGGGAGATACCCAAAGAGCTTGAGGCAAAAGTGGCGTCACTTGTTCAGGGAAAATTTGAACCGCTGATTCACTTGAAGACCAAAGAAGATCGAAGTAAGGGAAGAGAAAAACTGTATGAGCAGGTGCTCTCAAATTTTGATTTGACGGCGCTTGGCATAACTGAGAAAACAATCTCAGAAATATTTGGGAAGGCTGAAGAAAAGTTTGTTCGTGAGTTGATTTTAAATCAAAAAAAGCGCCCGGACGGACGCGGGTTTACCGATTTTCGTAAAGTGACATGCGAAGTGGGAATTCTCCCAAGAACACATGGCTCGGCCTTATTCACACGAGGTGAAACGCAAAGCTTGTGCGTTGCTACACTTGGAACAAGTCGCGATGAACAGAGAATAGATGCGCTTGAAGGCGAATCTTTTAAGCGCTTTATGCTTCATTACAATTTCCCATCATTTAGTGTGGGGGAAGTAAAATCAAATCGGGGACCAGGGCGACGGGAAATTGGGCACGGCGCTCTTGCAGAGAGGGCGATTAAAGCAGTCATGCCTCCAGACGATGATTTTCCGTATGCAGTTCGCGTTGTTTCAGACATTCTTGAGTCCAATGGGTCGAGCTCAATGGCAACTGTTTGTGGAGCGACACTTTGCCTCATGGATTCTGGCATCCCCATTAAGTCACCTGTAAGCGGTGTCGCGATGGGCCTTGTTAAAAATGGTAACCAGTGGCGCGTCTTAACCGACATTGCCGGGATTGAAGACCATTTGGGTGACATGGATTTTAAAGTTGCTGGAACTCGTGACGGCATTACAGCAATTCAGATGGACATTAAGATTGATGGGGTAACCACTGAAATTTTAAAGACAGCGCTTCTAGACGCTCGGGAAGCACGGCTTAAAATTCTTGCGATTATGCTTGAAACCATCAGCGCACCTCGCGAACAACTTTCAGAATTTGTGCCACGGATTACAACTCTCAAAATCAACCCTTCAAAAATCGGCGAGCTGATTGGCCCCGGTGGGAAAAACATCCGGAAAATCATCGAAGAGACCGGCGCTACCGTGGACATTGAAGATGACGGGACGGTGATGATTTCATCAACAGACGCGCATGCAACGCAACTCGCAATTGAACGAATCGAGTCAGTTTCAATAGAAGCGGTGGTCGGTAAAATTTACCAGGGTCGTGTCCGGAAAATTATGAATTTCGGCGCATTTTGTGAGATTTTGCCGGGAACAGACGGACTTGTGCACGTTTCAGAACTTGCAGAAGGTTTTGTTAAGAAAGTAGATGATTTTGTAAAAGTTGGTGACATCATACCAGTCAAGGTGATTGCGATTGATGCGCAAGGAAAAATTAATTTGAGCCGCAAACAGGCGCTTCAGGAATCAGGTGCGGCTGAGGTTCAAAGTCAGCGGAAAGATTAATCGTCATTACACGAAAAAATGTCTCTTGAGTCTTTGGCCCAGAAAGAAGCAGTTGTCCAAATTAAAATATTCTCTCACTATGAGGGAATAGAGCTTCCAAAATATGAAACAGAGGGCGCGAGCGGACTTGATTTGCGGGCAGCCATTCAGGGCGATGTGACACTTGCACCTGGAAAGCGCGCGCTCATCCCAACTGGAATTGCCATTAGTCTTCCAAAGGGACTGGAAGCTCAGGTGCGGCCGCGCAGCGGCTTGGCAATTAAATATGGAATTGGTCTGCTTAATGCTCCAGGAACCATTGACTCAGATTACCGGGGTGAAATTCAAGTCATCCTGATTAATCATGGGGACAGCAATTTTGTCATTAGCCGCGGGCAGCGAATTGCGCAGATGGTTGTCGCGCAATGTATGCCAGTTGAGTTGCGAGTTGCCATGGAGTTAGACGTGACCAAAAGAAATAGTGGAGGATTTGGCCATACAGGTTTTTAAGTTTTCAAATGGCCACGACACAAATGAAAGGAGGGCAGAACAAGCAAAAGCGTTTTAATGAGGCCCTAGGTATTTTATTCATCCTGATCGGCGTGTTCACGCTTATTAGCCTTCTTTTTTTTAATCCAAATGACCATGCGTTTTACACGTCTCACCCAAATACCCCGTACCGCAATTTAACAGGTGTTTTAGGCGCCTATTTGGCTCACGGCCTAATGCTTACATTTGGCTGGAGTTCTTTTGCAATTCCAATTCTATTTTTCTTTTGGGCTGGATGTTTTTTCCTTCAGAAAGTTCCCCAAAAAAAATGGATGGAAGTGGTTGGAATTTTTTCGGCACTTTTGTCAATTTCAGGAACTTTTTCAATTGTAGGAACGGGAGCGTGGAAGTTTACATTGGGAGGCGCTCTTGGCTATTTCATTTCATCCCGGCTTGAAACTTATTTTGGAAGAATTGGCGGGCTGAGCATCACCATTTCATTTCTTGCTCTCTCTCTTTTACTTGCTACCGACTTCCTTTTGTACCCGTTCATTCAAAAGATATTTCGTTTTACCGAGTTTTTGACTAGTAAAATTAGAAGCTTAATCTCTAAAAGCTTCCTAAGTAAACGCCAAATGAGCGAAGCGCCTCGCCTCAAAAAGGAAACACCAAGAGAACCATCCAGTGTTTCGAGAGCTTTTGTGCCGCCAAAAGTAAAAAAGTATGCTCCAGACCAAGAAGCGGAGAGTGTTCTTTCGAATCGCACTGACCGCGTCAAGCGTTCTGAAGTGCTTAAAGAAAGCGAAAAGGAGCAGAAACTTCAGCAGGAAGTTTTAGGGAAGAAGTTAGAACCAAAGAAGACAAGGGATTTAGAGATGGAGCAGGTTACGCAAGGGAACCTTGAAAATCGCTCCATAGAGTCAAAAGAGTCAACAAAAGAGACAAGCGAGATTAAAGCAAAACCGCATGAGCTAGAATCATCTGAGCCTTATGAGCATCCGCCTCTTTCGTTGCTTCAAACTGTAAAACACCGAAACATGGTAAGTGACCACGTGCTACATGAAAATTCAAAAGTGATTGAAGAAACCTTACGTCATTTTGGAATTGAAGTGAAAGTGATTGAAGTGGAGCAGGGGCCCGTGATTACACGCTATGAACTTCTGCCGGCTCCTGGAGTGAAGGTGAATAGCATCGCGAGTCTTTCTGAAGATCTTCAGCTTGCACTCAAAACAACCAGCATTCGATTTTTGACACCAATTCCTGGAAAATCAGCTATTGGCATTGAAATTCCAAACTCGTCGTCCTCAGCGGTCTCTCTAAAAGAACTTCTTGAGTCGCCCGAGTATCGAAAAAAAGATTTTCGTCTCCCCCTCATACTTGGAAAAGATGCGAGTGGACGGACTTTAATTTCAGACCTCGCTGAGATGCCTCATTTGCTAATTGCAGGTGCCACTGGCAGTGGAAAAACAGTGTGCCTTAATTCAATTATTATTGGATTTCTGTACACCAAAACGCCTGAGCAGTTAAGACTCATCATGGTGGACCCAAAGATGGTGGAGCTCGCAGTTTACAAAGAGCTGCCGCACATGATGGCGCCAGTCGTGACCGATGTGCGAAAGGCGTCTGCGACACTCAATTGGCTTGTGCATGAAATGGAGAGGCGGTACAAAATTTTCGCCGCTGCCGGGATGCGTAACATTCAAATGTTTAACCAAAGAGCAGAAAGTAGTCAGACGCAGCCAAACGAAGGGCTTCCAAAGCGTTTGCCTTATATTGTGCTTGTGATTGACGAGCTCGCGGATTTAATGCTGGTTGCTCGGGAGAAGGTGGAAACAGCTATTACCCGCCTCGCACAACTTTCAAGAGCTGTTGGAATTCATTTGATTTTAGCAACTCAGAGGCCTTCGGTGGATGTAATTACTGGAGTGATTAAAGCTAATTTTCCAGCACGGATTTCTTTCAAAGTCGCGTCTAAAGTTGATTCTCGAACTGTCTTGGATGTCAATGGCGCAGATCAATTGATTGGTAAAGGAGACATGCTTTTTCTGGAACCCGGAGAAGCAAAACCAATACGAGGTCAGGGGACTCTTATTTCAGATGAAGAGATTAACGCAACTGTGGACTTCATTAAGAAACGCAGAAGCGCACAATATGTTCCGGATATTCATCAGGCGACTGAGGCTAAAACCGGCATGAATAAAATGGACAAAGACGAGCTCTACGACGAAGCGGTTCAGGTGGTTTTGGAAACTCGTCAAGCATCTGTCTCAGTGCTTCAGCGGCGGCTTCGATTGGGTTATGGCCGCGCCGCTCGAATTATCGACATGATGGAGGAAGAAGGGATTGTGGGACCATTTCAGGGATCAAAGCCTCGTGACATTTTGATTGACCGCTCAGAAACTAGTTTCCCAAGTCTTCCAAAGGGATCTGATGAATAGAGAAACTGTACTTGTGTTTCGCCACGTGCCGCATGAAGGATTGGGGACGATTGGGCAATTTTTTTTAAGCGCTGGCGTCCAGGTTGAATATTGTGATTTATTTAATTTTATCCATGGAAAATTTCCAGAACAGCCAGAAGACTATGACTATGTTGTTTCTATGGGTGGACCCATGAATGCCGATGAGGTCGAACGTTACCCATTCCTTTTAATGGAGAGAGAATTTTTGAGGAAAGCAATCAATCAAAATGTTCCTACGTTCGGAATTTGTTTAGGAGCGCAAATTATTGCCCGTGCTTTAGGCGCGCGAGTTTACACGGGTGAGCGCAAAGAAATTGGATGGTTTCCAATCGAGCTCACGAGTGAAGGCAAACAAGATGCTATGTTTGGTCAATTTAAGCAGAACAGGTTCACGGTCTTTCAGTGGCATGGCGACACATTTAATTTACCAAAAGGCGCAACACTTCTTGCGTCTTCACCTGCATTCAAACACCAGGCATTTAAGTTTGGCTCCTGTCATGCATTTCAATTTCACATTGAAGTGACGCAAGAAATGATTCAATCATGGATTGCTCACGGAGAGAGCGAACTCAAATCCCTTGCCGCATATGTGTCGCCCGTTCAAATATTAAGTGACACCAAACAGCTTGAATCTTCGCTTGCACAAACAGCGCATCAAATTTACCCGGCGCTTTTCTCGAATCTTAAACAGCGGGCTTCAGTTTAATTATGGAAATTAATCAATCAAAACAAATTTCAGTTGGAATGCTGTCACTTGGCTGTCCTAAGACATTGGTCGACAGCGAGCTCATCCTCGGCTTTTTAGAGCCATCGCGCTTTCGTGTCGCTAAGCACATTACTGATTGCGACATCGCAATACTGAACACGTGTGCGTTTATTCAGGATGCAAAAGAAGAATCAATTGACCACATTTTAAAACTGGTTGAATTAAAAGAAGCGGGACAAATAAAAGCGATTATTGTACTGGGATGTCTTGTGCAGCGGTACCACTCGGAGCTTCAAGATGAGCTTAGCGAAATTGATGCGTTTCTTGGCACTGCAGATTACGAACAAATTAATGAAGTGCTGAATCGTGTCATTGCCAAGAAAACATTTTCACAAGTGACAGCGAAACCTGGTTTTTTGTACACGTCAAAGATGAACCGCATCCCGCTCACGCCATTTTTTAGCCGCTACCTTAAAATTTCAGAGGGATGCGACCATGTTTGTTCTTTTTGCACGATTCCAAAATTTCGAGGCAAACATCGGTCCCGCTTGATTGAGGACATTGTAACGGAAGCAAGGGGTTTGATTGCAAGCGGGACAAAAGAATTGATTTTAACAGGCCAAGACACCACTTTCTTTGGGCGTGACACGCACCATACTTATTTACTTGCCAAACTTTTAGGGGAACTTGACTCTTTAAATGGGCTTGAGTGGATTCGACTTTTGTATGCTTACCCTTCGTGCGTGACTCGCGAACTCATTCATGCCATCCGTGATTTAAAAAGGGTGTGTCACTATTTGGACATGCCGCTTCAGCATGTCAGTGACTCTATGCTTCAGGCGATGAAACGGGGGACAACCAAAAAGACAAGCTATGAATTGATTCGCCGTTTGCGGCAAGAGATTCCAGACCTTGCAATACGCACCACATTTATTGTGGGGTTTCCAGGTGAAACTGATGATGATTTTAAAGAGCTGCTTGATTTCATGGAATATGCGCGCTTTGAACGGCTTGGGGTATTTATGTATTCTCAGGAAGAAGAGTCGGCGTCTAGTGCACTCCCAAATCAAGTCAAACATTCCATCAAAGAAAAACGTTTTGACAAAGCGATGATGTGCCAGCAGGCCATTTCATTTGAAAACAACAATCGATTAATCGGAAAAAAACTTCAGGTTTTAATTGAGCGCCAAAGTGATTCAGACCCCAATCTTTTTGAAGGACGCAGCTACATGGATGCTCCTGAGGTAGACGGAGTGATTTATGTTCAAACCTTTACTCAAAAAAAGCCTCGTCCAGGAGATTTTGTAAGCGTTCAAGTGACAGGCACACGGGATTATGATTTAGTCGGCTTATGCACAGAGTCTGAGATGATTTCGTCCCATGTGTCATAGGAATTTACGGCTTTACTCTAGCGCACGTCCTCAAAACTCTACGTTATTCTATGCCGGTTAATGTGCGGCCGCGTTTATGGGTCACACCGAATCAATTGACCATTCTGCGAATCATCATCGGTTTAGTTTGTCCGGTTTTACTCATCGCGCGACGTTCAGTTGGCATTGAACTCATTGTTTTTTTTGCTTTTACGATTGCCTGCATCACAGATTGGTGGGATGGTCATCTCGCGCGCAAAAATTCACTTGAGACAGGTTTTGGAAAAATTGCAGATCCAATCGCAGACAAATTACTCGTTGTCGGTATGATGAGTGTTTTTTCTATTTTTCATTTGTATGGCCCGGAATGGGTGATTGTGATTGCAATCAGGGAAGTGGCGGTAACGGTCACTCGTTTGGATTTACTGAGAAGAGCAGTCGTGCTTCCAGCGGAATGGGCAGGGAAATTAAAGGTAGGATTTCAAATTGGGTCAATTTATGTGACTCTTCTTTACATACTGGCCTTTGATTCCGGAATATTTTTTTATGAAGAACCACTGTTCCTTTTTTTCTTGCAAGCACTGCATTATCTTGGTATTTTGCTCGCCATTTTTTTTACTGTTACTTCCGGGATTATTTTTTTTGACCGCCTGGAACGCTCATGAATCGGCTCAGTTATTGGATTGCAACTTGTTGCTTGATTGGCCAGATTCCTTTTGCACCCGGGACATGGGGGAGCGCGTCAGCTTTTTTATTCATCCCGTGGCTAGAAAATGACCCGCTCGTTTATTTTTTCGTGATGGTGGTTTTGATTGCGGTAGGGGTGTGGTCAAGTGAACTTGCCGCAAGAGCGCTTCGTCAAAGCGACCCGTCCTGCATCGTGATTGATGAACTGTGCGGAATGTTCGTTACATTTTGCTTGATTCCCTTTAATTTTAAAACTGCAGTAGCGGGTTTCTCTCTGTTTAGGATTTTTGATATTTGGAAACCATTTCCGATTCGCTGGTTTGAGAGAATGCCGGGCGGTTATGGAATTGTGGGAGACGATCTCATCGCCGGGCTTTTTGCAAATCTGATTCTTCATGGACTCGTGCGCTATGGCTTCATGTGAAATTATTACGATTGGCTCCGAACTTTTAGACGGCCGTGTTTTGAATACCAATGCGCGTTATTTAGCACGTGAAGCAAGCCGCATCGGTCTTACAGTGACTCATCAAAGTGCGTGCCGGGATGACGAACAGGCAATGATGGCAGCGCTTCGTGAAGCGATGAACCGGTCGCGTGTTATTTTCGTTACCGGCGGTTTGGGGTCTACTCCGGATGATTTGACGCGAAGTGTCATCGCCCGTTTTTTTGGCTGCGGTTTGAAACAAGACAAACGGCAGTACCAGCATATTGTGCGGTATTTTAAGGCACTCAAGCGGCGCGTTCTTCCGATGACACGCGAAGAAACCTACTTGCCGGAAAATGCCAAACCCTTGCTCAACCGCTGGGGCATCGCGCTCGGTTTTTATATTGCAACAAAAAATAGATTAATGATTGTCTTACCCGGCGTCCCCAGAGAAATGGTTGCAATGTTTGAACATCAGATTCCAGAGCTCATCCACTCGCTTGTCAAATTAGGACCAAAGCGCATCGAGCTGGTTGCAAAAATTGCGGGAATTTATGAAACTCAAGTCATGAAACTTCTGGGCCCCAGTTTTTTTCGTGGAAGAAACTTTGATTTTGGTATTTACCCAGAGCTTGGCGAAGTTACCATCCGAATCAAGGCTGATACTTTAAGTCTCACGAGGAGTCTTCGCCGAGATATGGCCAAAGCTCTCGGTCAGCATCTTTACAGTTTTGAAGATGATTCATTTGCGCAAGTGATTGGAGATATTCTGGTTCACAAAAAACAAACAATGGCAGTTGCGGAAAGTTGTACCGGCGGTTTTCTTTCTCAGTTACTTACAGAGCCGCCCGGTGCCTCCCGGTATTTTCAAGGGTCGCTTGTTGCTTATCAAAACGAAATTAAAAATCGTTTGGCAGAAGTTCCCATGCAGACGATTACAAAAAAAGGAGCGGTTTCCCGCGAAGTCGCTAGAGCACTCGCAATTTCGGCGCGGGTACAATTCCGAGCTTCTTATGGGGTCTCAATTACCGGCATTGCAGGGCCGGGCGGAGGAAGTGTTCAAAAACCAGTCGGACTTGTTTACATTGCCATTGCAGACAAAAATGAATCCCGCGTTTTTCCGTACCGGTTTATGGGGGACAGATCAAAAATCAGACAGCGCTCCGCATGGGAAGCGCTCTATTTGTTTTGGCGTGTCTTAAAAAAAAGCTCTGTCCATTTTTAGCGATTAAGTCGATTCATCAATTCCCCAATTTTTCTCGTTTTAACTCTTCCTAAATTTTCATAAAAAGATTGGATTTGATTCAAGCTCTCTGCCTGCCTTGCAAGGGCATGGGGTGGTGGTTATACTTTGAACAAGGAAAAAAATTTTTACATCCCTCATAAAATGAAAATTAGCAAAACGATTAAGCAGTTTTGAGTTGCGGAGGAATTATGAAGAGGTTAGGGGAAATTTTAATTGAGCACGGATGCATTAGTGAGAAGCAGCTGCATGAAGCGCTCGCCAAACAAAAGACAATGCAAGGCAAATTAATCGGTGAAATTCTGCTTGAATTTGGTTATGTAACAGAAGAAGACATTGTGGTTGCTTTGGCGACTCAATTTAATGTGCCGTATTTGCCCATTGGAAATTTCACTTTAAGTCCAGATGCCGAAAATTTAATTCCAAAACCACTCATTGAAAAATACATGTGTGTGCCGCTTGACCGTATTGGGAATTTGCTCACGGTGGTGATGGCAGACCCAACCAATGAGATGGCCATTCGGGACATTGAGGCGGCAACTAAATGTAAGCTGCAAGCATTTGTCGCGTCTGTTTCTGAAATAGCAGCTGCGTTGCGAGAACACTTTGGAATTAAAATCACCCCTCATGCGAAACCTGCGGAGAAAGTGTCCAAGGTTTCATTTAATTCTGCGGTTACCCAAAAAAATAGTGTAAAACCGAATCCGTAAATTAGGAGCACTGACAGATGGCAGAGCAGCCTGTACGGCAGTCGGAAGTCATTACCGAATCTTCGCTTCAAAAAATGGTGTCTCGCGGTCTCTTGAAACCTGAAGCTGTGGCAGCACTTCTTGAAGAACATAAAAATTCAGACCAATTCATGTCTGATTTGATTCGCCAGCGTTCGCTCATGACGGATCGAGAACTCATTTGCTTTTTAAGTGAGGAATTCAATTGTCCTTCTGTTAATCCCGGCCACTTTATTATTAGCGATGAACTTCTACATCTTATTCCAGGCCAGTTTGCGTATAAAAGACGAGTCCTCCCAATTGCAAAGCGAGACAATATATTGACCGTGGCCATGGAAAATCCAACTGACTTAGCTTTAGTTGATGATCTTAAAGCAGTAACAAATTTACGAGTTAAACCCACCATTGTGCTTTCGAAGGAATTGACTGCGGCACTGCAACATTATTACCCCGGTGGCGGGACTCGGGATATTCCAAAACCAGATGAGATGATGGATGAATTAATCCGCATTGTTCAAGAGAGCAAAGCGCAGGATGCTTCCGGCGGCGCTATGAGTCTTCTCAAGCAAGCGCAAGACACACCTGTCATTAAAATTGCAAATCTCTTGCTTCTTGACGCGATTCGCAGAAAAGCAAGTGATCTTTTTATTGAGCCATGGGAACGGAGTGTGAGGGTGAGATGCCGGGTGGATGGACTTCTTGAAGATGTGCCCGCGCCGCCGAAATCAATGGGTCCTGCTTTAGTTTCGAGATTTAAAGTCATGAGTCAGCTGGACATTGCAGAGAGGCGTCTTCCGCAGGATGGGCGCTTCAAGGTCAAAATTCAAGGTCGAGAAGTGGACGTGCGTGTTTCAATTTTACCGACGAGTTTTGGCGAGAAACTGTGCCTGAGAATTTTGGACCGGCGTACGCAAGCTCAGGGAATTGAGCTGCTTGGTTTTACCGCTCGTGAGCTTCAGCAAATCAAGGAATGTTCACTCCTCCCATACGGCATGATTTTGGTGACTGGGCCGACTGGAAGCGGCAAAACGACAACACTTTACTCAATCCTAAAATTTTTGGATTCGTCAGAAAAAAATATTACAACCGTGGAAGATCCTGTGGAATATGAAACGGACGGAATCAATCAAGTGAACGTCAAGGAGCCGATTGGTCTTACGTTTAGCACTTCACTCAGGTCCATATTGCGTCAAGACCCAGACATTATTTTAATTGGAGAAATTCGCGACCGTGACACGATGGACATTGCCATTAAAGCAGCTCTGACAGGTCACTTGGTGCTCAGCACGCTTCACACCAATGATACGGCGGGCGCTGTTGTCCGTATGGAAAATATGGGGATTGAACCATTTTTGATTGCGTCGTCTGTGTTAATGGTCTCCGCTCAGCGGCTGCTTAGAAAATTATGCCCACACTGCAAAAAAGAAACTCCGTTGCCTGATGCGTCTAGAGAACGATTGAATTTAGGAAATACTAATGAACACAGAATTTATCGAGCTATGGGATGCGGGAAATGCCGCTCAACCGGATATCAGGGACGAACCGTAATTACTGAAATTCTGCGGATGACTCCGAACGTCAAGCAGCTTGTGATGAAGCACGCTGCAAGCGAAGACCTCAAGTGCATGGCTCGCAAAGAGGGAATGACTACGCTTCGGGAAAGTGGTCTTGAGAAAGCGCTCAAGGGAGAAACGTCGATTGAAGAAGTATTTCGTTTAACGGCTGATGACATGGAGCTTGTACGTTAATTTTATGACCACGGGCTTTCTTCCTACATTAGCAGATGTTCTGAAGCAGACTAATTCAATTGCACCAGCTGATTTGGACCGGGCAATTGAACTTCAGAAGTCATCAGGCAAAAAACTTCTGCACATCCTCCTCGATGAGCAGATGATTTCTGAGCACGATTTGATTTTTAGATTGAGTCTGACTTTGGCAATACCGGCCCTCAATCTTTTGTCCTACAAGCCAGACATTGAGGTGATTAAGTTAGTCCCCAGGAAACTTGCTGAGCGGTATGAAGTAATTCCCATTTCACGAATTGGTAAAACCTTGACACTTGCCATGAGCGACCCTCTTGACATGGCTGCGCTTGACGACATCAAGCGGATTACCAGCTGCAGCATCAGGCCTGTTATTTCATCACTCAAAGACATCCACGCTGCGATTGAAACATTTTACAATCAAGATATTCGCCTCGAAGAGGCACTCGCAGATTTGGACCCTGAATCAGTTACGGTGGTGACTCAAGAAAGACCGACCGAAGACTCTGGAGCACCTCATGGGGCTGATGACGCGCCCGTCATTAAGATGGTGAACCTTGTGATTGAAGAGGCGATTAAAATGCGCGCGTCGGATATTCATTTTGAGCCCTTTGCTGACCGGCTGCGGATTCGATTTAGAATTGATGGGGTTCTTCAGGAAGCTTTTGCTCCGCCAAAGGAAATGACTAGCTCCATACTCACACGCATTAAAATCATCTCAGAGCTCGACATTACGGAAAAAAGGTTGCCGCAAGACGGGCGGTTTAAGGCACACTTAAATGACCGTGAAATAGATTTCCGCGTTTCCATTCTTCCAACCTACCACGGAGAGAAAGCGGTACTCCGTATTTTAGATCGAACCAGCATCAGGTCTGGTCTCGAGTACCTTGGCTTTTCAAAAAAGTGTATTGATGAATTTGAACGGGCGGTTCAGAAGCCTTATGGAATCGTGCTTGTGACTGGACCGACCGGCAGCGGGAAATCCACCACACTTTATTCAATCTTAAGTCAATTGAATACAAAAGAGCGCAACATCACGACGGTTGAGGACCCAATTGAATATCAAATTCACGGAATTACTCAGACACAAGTTCATAATGACATTGGACTGACTTTTGCTGGAGGTTTGCGTTCCATATTGAGGCAAAGTCCAGACGTCATTTTAGTCGGTGAAATCAGAGATCCCGAAACGGCAGACACATCTGTTAAGGCGGCCTTAACCGGGCATTTGGTTTTTAGTACCCTTCACACTAATAATGCGGCTGGCGCTGTTGCGCGACTCATGGACATGGGTGTGGAGCCATTCTTAATTGCCTCATCACTGATTGCAACAACCGCTCAGCGGCTTGTTAGAAAAATTTGTCCGGATTGCAGGGAACAGACAAAAATTCCAAATGAAGTATTTAACCGGCTGCCCTTTAAGCCTGAATGGCTCACTCAAGATGGTTACAAAGGTGTTGGCTGCAAGCAATGCATGGGAAAAGGGTACCGAGGCCGGCTTGCGGTGATGGAAATTTTGACCGTAGATGAAGAAATTCAAAGGCTCATCATCACGAGGCAGTCTACGAGCGAGATTGAAACATGTGCACGAAAAAAAGGCATGACGTCCCTTTTTGAAAATGCACTTGAAGGTTTTCAAAAAGGACTCACCACATTAGAAGAAGTGTTGCGGGTTGCTACATTTCAAGAATAAGGAACCGATGCCTCTCTACGAATATGTTGCAAAAGATTCACAGGGCAAAACAATCACTGGGCGGCGAGAAGCAGCGGCTGCTAATGACCTGATTCAATGGCTCAGAGAGCAGAACCACATCATCATTCGTGTTAATGAACTGAAACCTAAAGCCGAACTTTTTTCAGCAGGGTCTCTAGGTGGAAAAAAGGCCAGAAAAATAAAACTGGATGAACTGGTCATCTTTTCGCGTCAACTGGCGACGATGGTTGAAGCTGGGATTCCGCTTGTGCAGGCACTTAACATTTTAGCCGAGCAGGTTGAAAATTTGAATATGCAGAGAATCGTAATGCGTATTCACGATGACGTTGAAAGCGGCAAAAGTCTTTCAGAGGCGCTTCATGAACACAAAAAAATATTCTCGACACTTTTTGTCAGTATGGTTCAGGCTGGAGAGTCGAGCGGGAACTTAGAAGAAATTTTAGACCGTCTTGCAAGTTACATTGAAAAAACAAGTGCGCTTCAAAAAAAAGTAAAGTCCGTCATGATTTACCCGTGCGTTGTCGCTTCTATGGCCGGTTTAATTACCTTTGTGATGATGACCTGGGTCATTCCAAAGTTTGCGGAAATCTTTAAATCGTTAAATGCGCCTCTGCCCACTCCAACGCTCATTTTAATTCAAGCCAGTGAATTACTTCGCTCAAATCTAATCCAATTTGTTCTAGGCGTGATTATTTTCATCTTTATTTTTGTGCGGATTATCCGCACACCGTGGGGAGGATTGTGGTTTGACACACTGAAACTTAAAATTCCGATTTTCGGCCCCATTCTTCTAAAAGTGGCAGTCAGTAAATTTTCTCGGACACTTTCCACTTTAGTTCGAAGCGGCGTTCCCATTTTGAATGCGTTTGAAATCGTGGGGAAAACGGCTGAGAACCGTCAAATTGACCAATTGGTTCAAGAAGTCAGAAATGCGATTAAAGAAGGGGAAAGTATTTCAAAACCTCTTTCAAAAAGGAAGTTATTTCCACCAATGGTAGTCAGAATGGTCGCCGTCGGTGAGGAAACTGGAGAGCTTGACAAAATGCTTTCAAAAATTGCAGATTTTTATGAAATACAAGTGGACACAGCGGTCACCGGGTTGACATCGCTCATTGAGCCGCTTGTGATTGCATTTTTAGGAATTGTGATTGGTGGAATTGTTTTTGCTATGTTTTTACCGATTCTCACATTAACTCAGGCAATTCATTAATATGCTGACGCAAGGTTTGCTCAAAAGTAAGCTCCGAGTTTTGATGATGGCGCGGCTTTTCATCGCCACATTTCTATTATTCTATGCACAGTTTGTTTTCCCTCGTGAGCGCCTTGTTTTTTACTGGTTAATTGCAGTTATTGCAGTGCTCAGTACCATTTACCTTGTCTGGATGATGATGGGGATTAAGCTCAAGTGGCTGGCCTTAACTCAACTCAGTATTGACCTTGCTCTTGAAACGGTTTTGATTTACTACACCGGCGGACTCGAAAGTTTATTTGCGACTATTTACGTGCTGTCCATTTTGAGTGCCGGATTCATATTGTCTCCAGTTTCAAGTTTCTACCTTGCTGCAAGCAGCAGTTTTTTATTCACAACATGCACCTATTTTCACATTAATGGTTTAGGGCCAAAGTCATTTATGACCACGTACACTATTTTTCCAGCACGAGTAGACTCAATGTATTTGTTCTATGCTCTGTATGTGCGGATGACGGTATTTTTTGTGGTCGCGTTTCTTTCCTTTTATTTTTCAGGAATGATTCAGAAATTAGAAAGCCGCATCAAAACACAAGAAAGACTTGTGCTGCTTGGGGAAGTGATTTCAACCATTGCGCATGAAATTAGAAATCCACTTGCGTCAATTAGCGGGTCGGTGGAGTTAATTGCCAAAAAATTCGGAGGTAGGGTCAGTCAAAAGGAATCAAAACTTTTAGAGGCTATGGTCGATGAATCGGAGCGGGTGAAAAGAATTTTTAATGACCTTTTAGATTATGCCCGCCTACCCACACTCAAGCGTGAGTCGATTGATGCAGAAAGTTATTTGGAACAAGTCCTTTTTCTGCTTCCTCATCAAGATTTTTTTAATAAGAAAATTAATGTCGTGCGCTCCTATTTGGGAAAACGGATTGCTTTTATCGCAGACCCGGAATACTTAAAGCAAGCTCTGATGAATTTGATTGGCAATGCGTATCAAGCCATGACAGGTGCAGGGACACTCGCGATTGATTGTGTTGAAACTTTGTCTGAGGTCAAAATCATGATTCGCGACACTGGGTGCGGGATGAATCAAAAAACCATTCAGAAGCTTTTTATTCCATTCAAAACAACCAAGCGCGGCGGAACAGGGCTTGGACTTGTTCAGGCTAACAAAATTGTGAATCAACATGACGGACAAATTCAAGTTCAAAGTAAAGTAGATGAAGGAACTCTGGTGGCAGTTATTCTCCCAAAGCAAGCAGATTACTTAAGTGGAGCCGCATGAAAAAGCAAAAGATTTTTGTCATTGACGATGAAATTTATATTCGAGAAACAGTCGAAGAGGCACTCACGCAAGAGGGGTTCAGTGTTCAAGTTTTTGAACATCCAGCTGAAGCGTTAAAACTCGCGAGCCGTGAGATGCCAAACCTGGTTATTACTGATTTAATGATGCCGCAGTATGACGGTCTTTCTGTCATTCGTGAACTCAAAGGGAGAAATCCAGAAGTGAGTGTTCTCGTAATTACGGGACACGCATCACTAGAGTCTGCGATTGGCGCAATTAGGGAAGGAGCCAGTGATTATTTAATCAAACCGTTTAAAATTGCTGAGTTAAATGAGTCTGTGCGGAAAGCATTGAGCCAAAAACGGCTTGTGCCTGAAACTGCGATTCAGGACAAAACATTTCATGAGCGTTACTTGGTTCAGAATTTAATTGGCACAACTCCTGAGATGAAAGAAATATTTCAACTGATTACCAAAGTAGCAAAAACAGACAGCACCATTTTGCTCATGGGAGAAAGCGGAACCGGCAAAGAAATTGCCGCGCGGGCGATTCATTACCATTCAAAGCGGCGCAAGAATCCGTTTGTGAGCATCAATTGCGCCGCACTTCCTGAAACACTTCTAGAAAGTGAACTATTCGGGTATGAGCGTGGTGCATTTACAGGAGCTCAAACGGCAAAAGTGGGATTATTCGAGCTTGCGGAGAACGGAACTTTCTTTCTCGATGAAATTGCTGAGATGTCTGTCAATTTACAGGCAAAACTTTTACGGGTGCTTCAGGAAAAGATTCTTAGGAGGGTCGGCGGCATCAAAGACATCCCTGTGAATTTTCGGCTTGTTGCAGCAACCAATCGAAATCTTCCTGAGGAAATTAACCGTGGAACTTTTCGTGAGGATTTGTATTACCGGCTAAATGTCATCCCAATTATTTTGCCGCCTTTAAGAGAGCGCGCAGAAGACATTCCAATTTTTATTTATTATTTTTTGGGGCAATTTGCGAAACGGCAGGATGAAAACCGTCAATTTAAAATGACACAAGATGCAATGAAGATATTTCAAAGTTACCGCTGGCCGGGAAATATTCGTGAGCTTGAGAATGTGATGGAACGTTTGGTTGCTTTAACCGAGGGTGACGAAATTACTAGGGAATTAGCTGAGAACGTAGTTGCTAAAATGAATCCCTTTAGTTCTCATTTTAAGGAGCCGATAAATCATGCAACCCCAAATTTAAGAGAGTCAGTTGAGACTTATGAGCGCAATCTGATTGAGAAAGCAATCCGGGAAACCAATGGAAATAAAAATAAAGCGGCACAGAAATTGAATTTAACCAGGCAGGCACTTCAATACAAACTTAATAAGTACAAATTGGCATCGTAAATTACTAATTTGAGTTTGGCACTTTTTAAATTAACCCCCTCTCCCTCTTCAAGAGGGAGAGGGTTGGGGTGAGGGTGAAAATCGTAAATCGTTTATTCCCCCTCACCCTACGATTGTATTATGTCCCTCTCCCCCATTGGGGGCGAGGGGAACAGAAAAGTGCCAAACTCGAGTTACTAAGTAGAAAGGTGTAAAACATGGGTACGAAACTAATGAGAAGGCTAAATAAAAGTAAAGGATTCACACTCATTGAACTAATAGTTGTAATCAGCATTATTGCTGTCATTGCTTCCATCGCTATTTCAAGTGCCTTGCATGCACGAGTGAGGGGAAATGAGAGTTCAGCAATGGGCTCCCTCAAAGCGCTTCAGAGTTCAGCGACGTCGTATCGAGGAGCAAACGGTGCTTACCCAGTAGATTTAACGCAGCTTGGCGCTGCTTATGTGGGCGGCGGCCTCGAAACTGGGTCAAAAAGCGGGTACAACTTTGTGCTTGCAAATGGAAATAACGGGGAAACATTTACTGCAACAGCGATACCCAAAACAGCGGTTTTTAGCGGAGGTAACAGCTTTTGCACAGACACTTTAAATGTCATTTATGTTTATACAAATGCTGCTCAAATTGCCTCTGATGGCAACGCATGTCCTGCCGGAGGTACGGCGCTTCAAACTTAATGTTTGATTTAAATTTTTTTTACGCCTGTAAAGTTTTCTTTACTATTCGTCGCTTTTGAGAATGGTGTGTAGAATTGAGGAGTTGAAATAAGCAGTAAAATATGACGTGTTATTGATTTTCTCTTTGGCATGGAAATTGAAATACCAGATCTAAATTTGAAATCACTTTAAGAAAGGTAGGGCTTAAAAATGAAAACATTAAGAGAGAAAAAAGGTTTTACGCTGGTAGAAATTATGATTGTAGTGGCAATTATTGGTTTGCTTGCTGCAATGGCAATTCCGAATTTGTTAAGAGCAAGAATAAACGCCAATGACAATGCAATACAGGATGATATAAAGGCGTTTAGTACGGCAATGGAAACTTATAGGGCTGCCCAACAACCTCCATCATACGCGTTATTGCTTACAACGCTTACGGGAGCTAATCCGCCGTATATTGATGGAACATTTACCGCAGCCGCCGTTAAACATGGTCATACGCTGAATTTTGTACCTGCAGCTGCTGCCCCAGGTCAGACTTACTCAATGACGGCGCAAATGCGGGCAAGCGAATCAGAAAATAGCTATTGCATCGATCAGAGCGGGGTTATTATGCGCACTGTTGGTGCGGCTGGTACTGGAGCTGCGACTGGTTGTAATGGTGGTGCAGCTGTTCAGCAGTAAGTGAAAATGGTAATAGAAACAACAACTGCCCGCCCAATCTGGGCGGGCAGTTTTATTTTTTAATCTCTTCTATGTTTAAAATGAATCTTTGCAAAATGATTCAACCTTCTCTAACTCCCCTCATTCCCCTCTTTACAAAAGAGGGGAAGAAATGCGTTCAAGCTTATTTCCCCCTCTTTAATTTAAAGAGGGGGTTAGGGGGAGTTCTTCGTTTAAAATCTAGCGCTGCTCAAGAAACTTTCGTTTGATACGCTTGATGAGTCTAAATCGCAAAAAATCCCCGGGAATTTCCTCAAAACCATTTCGCCAAATCGGACTTAACATTGGGCGCTCAAACCTAGTTGGCTGTGAGGTTTTGCATCGTGGTGGTTCCATTATTTTAGAGCGTTGTGCCCGAACTGAAATCCAGCCCAATGAGCAGCTTTCAGTGCAAATCAAGCAATTTTGTGAGGCAATCGGTTTCCATTCAAAGCGTGTGAATATTTCATTAAAAGGGCAGGGAATTGTGATGCGATTTCTGGATTTTCCACGGATGAGCGAGAAAGATTTTCGCAGCTCTATTCAATATGAAGCAGAAAAGTATTTACCTTTTAACATTTCAGAAGTGGTGATGGACCATTACATATTGAATGCCGGTTCTGAGCAAGACAAAACCATGCGCGTGATTTTGGTAGCAGCCAAAAAAACCGAAGTTGAAAAAGCAATCTCATCAGTTAAGGCAGCAGGTCTTGAAATCAATGCGATTGACATCGATATTTTGTGCTGCGTCAATGCGCTTGAATTTAATCACTCTGAAATAAAAGAGCATGTGGTTGGTGTGCTTGACTTGGGAGCGCAAGACACAACCTTGTGCGTCGTCAATCATGGGCTGGTTGTGTTCACACGCGACATTGCATTTGGGGGCAGTGACATGGTTGAGATGCTCCGGCGCGCTTTGGGGGTAACGATTGAGGAGGCAGCTCAAATCTTTCAGGAAGAAACACTTCAAAACCCAGCCCATGAAAAGGCAATTCATGATGTTTTGGAGCGCCTTTTCCAAGAGCTTCGTCTGTCACTTAACTATTATTTTAGCCAGCATGAGCAAGTGACCAAGCTCGACACTTTTTTTCTTTCGGGCGGCTTGTCGCAGCTCAAATCTTTACTAGTGCTTCTCGAGCAGCGTATGGAGACAACTGTCGAGCGTTGGGATGCGACAGAAAAAATGGAGTTAACCCAGCCTGTTTCCCGGGAAATCTTAAAGCCACTTTTACCCTATTTACCAGTATGTGCTGGCCTTGCGATTAGGACCAAATGATTGAAATAAATCTGCTGCCGCTTGAACACCGGAGTGTAAAAACGTACCACCAATATCACAAGCCTGCTCTTGCCGCCGCCATAATTATTTTTTTATTTTTTGTATTAATTGCGCTCAATAACTTATTTCAATCCACTCAACTAAGCGGACAAAATAAAGCTTTGGTCACGCAATGGAAAAAAATTGAGGGGCTGAGCCGCGAAGCGGACCAGCTTCAAATGGCGCTGGGCTCCTCAACGCTTTCAGAAATTCAATTTTACGATGCATTCATCGCTCCGCCTTTTGAAACTGCTTTCTTGCTTAATTTGGCAAGCGACTTACTTCCAGATGACACGACCCTTAAGGAATTTGAAATTGAGCGAAAGGGTCTAGAGCTAAAGATGACACTTGGTGGGTATTCAGACACACATTCAAAGGGGTCAAAACTAATTGAAATTCAAAATTATGGAAATGAAATTAAAAAGCAAATTGAAAAATTAATGGCACCAAAACAAGGAGAATTAATTCCTCCTGGAGGTAACCGCACGCTGAATGTGGAAGTAACAACGAACAGTAAAGAAGAAGAGGGCACTAAGACTCTGACGACAGAATTTACGATGATATTAACGAGCTTAGGTTTTTCAAAGAAGTGAAAACTGAAAAAGTAACTCCCAAAGCACTTTCTGACTGGCTTAAAACTGTCGACCGGAAAGTGTTGATCCAGTTTGGGGCAATTTTCATCCTATTTTTAATTTTCATCGTTTTTTTCTTTATGCCAATTGCAGCCAAGCAGCAAAAGGCTAAACTTGGGAATCTTGGGCTAAAACGCCAAATTCAAAATGGGAATATCAAGGCGGCCAAGCTGCCAAAAATGAAAGAAGACCAAAAACTTTATGGTGCGCGAATTGAAGCAATTCGGACCGGTTTTTTTAGCTCTAGTGACGAAGACAAAATTACAGAAATTTTTACAACACTCGCTGGCAAAAGCGGCGTTAGAATCGTGGCAACCAGAACGAGCACTGAGAAATTAGAATTACCCCCGCAGTTTTCAATGCTCTACCGCGTGCTTAATTATGATTTAACCGTCGATGGTTCATACCACAAAATTGGTTTGTTTATGAATGCGCTTGAAGAGTATGAGCGGAATTTTGCTGTTTATCATCTACGGCTCATTAAAAGTTTGAATACTCCGCTTATGCTCGAGTGTCAGCTTGTCCTCACCGTTTTTTTTAAAGAGGAAGTTCCCCAAATTGTTAATTCAGTGCTTCCCATAACAAAAAAATAAAAATATGAAATATTTAATTCTATGTGGTCTTTTTCTTATGTTTTATGCCCAAATGGTGCAGCCTGCTCTGGGAGGTGATTTTCAATATGACGACCATGGCAAGCGTGACCCATTTGTTTCAGCTTCTGAGCTTGGGTCGGCAACGGATGGAGCGAGTCTTGCATCATTAAAATTGGAGGGCATCATTCAGGATGGAAATGGTTCTTCTGCGATGATTAGTGGCGAGATTGTTCAGATGGGTGATGAGTTAAGTGGTTTTTATGTCCAAGAAATTAAAAACAACATGGTGGTTCTTGAAAAAGGCGGTGAATTATTCAACCTTCAGATGCGTGATGAAGAACCGTCAGATGGACCCAGTGACTCCCGTCAACAAACTGGAGCTGATGATGCAAACGAGCCAGATGACAAAAGTATTCAGGACAATAAAGGAAATTTTCCTGCGGCAGCCAATGACATTCAAAAGGCGATGGAAGAAGATGTGAAGAAATTACAATTATTGACGAAGAATAAGCAAGATGCAGACAGACAATAAGAAAGACGCTCCAATCATGAATCAGTTAAAACCAATCTTAATTTTTACAGGGTTATTGTGTTGTGCAATGAACATCAATGCAAGCGAGCTGCTTGCTCAAACTCCTTCAGCCTCAGTAGCTAGTCCGCAGGAGCAAATAAAAGTCACTTCATCACAAGTCAACTCAAACAATGTGAGTCTTGATTTTAAA
>JAHFHD010000021.1 GCA_023247075.1 Candidatus Omnitrophota bacterium
ACCTTCGGTCAATTCCCATTTGAAGGCGCTTTACATTGGTTACAAACAAATCATCGCCCACGAGCTGAACATTGCGGCCAAGCTCGCGCGTCAAAAGCGACCATCCATCCCAATCATCTTCGCTCAGCCCATCCTCAATTGAAAAGATGGGGTATTTTTCACAAAGCCTTGAATAAAATGAAACCATCTCAGTTGAAGTCTTGACGGGATTTGATTCAGCGCGCAGCACATATTTGCCTGCATTTTTACTTCCACCGGTTTTATCCTGCCCAAAAAAACTTGAGCTGGCAGGATCAAGAGCAATCATCACATCTTTTCCGGGCACATAACCTGCTTTTTCAATGGCCTGAAGAATCACTTCAAGCGCTTCTTCATTGGATTTAAGGTCTGGCGCAAATCCTCCCTCGTCACCAACAGCCGTTGAAAGGCTTTTGGTGTGAAGAATTTTTTTCAAATTGTGAAACACTTCAGCGCCCATCCGAAGCGCGTCAGAAAACCGTTTAGCGCCAAATGGCATAATCATAAATTCCTGAAGATCCACATTGTTGTCAGCGTGAACTCCGCCATTGATAATGTTCATCATGGGCACGGGAAGGAGATTAGCGTCGCGACCGCCTAAATAACGGAAGAGGGGAACATTTTTCGAGCTGGCTGCTGCATGAGCGACGGCAAGAGAAACCGCAAGCAGCGTATTGGCACCGAGTTTCGATTTATTTTCTGTTCCGTCAAGCGCAATGAGAATCTGGTCAACTTTTTCCTGCTCATTTGCTGCTTTGCCTTTGAGCGCCGGAGCAATGATGTCGTTGACATGACGCACTGCTTTTTGGACACCTTTTCCCAAATACCGTTTTGAGTCGCCATCCCTTAATTCACGAGCCTCATGCTCACCCGTTGAAGCGCCGCTTGGAACTGCAGCGCGGCCAAATGAACCATCCGCTAAAAGCACATCCGCTTCAACGGTTGGATTACCGCGCGAATCCAATATTTCACGCGATTTAATCGATTTGATTTTAGTAGTCACTTCTTCACCACCTTAAGTGTTTGCAACCATTCAGATACTTTCATGTCATCCTGAACGAAGCCACGCAGAATAAATTTGCGGGGCATAGTGAAGGATGTAGCGAACTCTAGATCCTTCGCCCTACGGGCTCAGGATGACCCTGCGGGTTATTTTGCCGCCACCTTGAGCGCATTGAGTGCAGCTTCATAATTGGGATGACTCGTTACTTCTTTGACATATTCAACGTACTGAACTTTGTCATTCGGCCCAATAATAAAAATGGCGCGGGTAAGCAGTCTGAGCTCTTTGATTAATACACCGTAAGCAAGACCAAAAGAAGTGTCTCTATGATCTGAAAATGTCTTCACCTTGGTGATTCCGGCAGTTGAGCAAAAGCGACCTTGTGCAAATGGAAGGTCAACACTGATTGTGAGCACAGCCACATCGCTTGGAAGTTTTCCTGCTTCTTCATTAAACTTCCGGGTTTGCTGGTCGCAAACAGGAGTGTCTAAAGATGGGACCACGCTAATTAATTTTGTCTTTCCTTTAAAATTGGCGAGCGAAACAGATTTCAAATCACCACCCAGAACTTGAAAATCAGGGGCATTACTCCCCACTTTAACTTCAGGCCCTAAAAGTGTTAATGGACCTCCCTTAAATGTAATAACACCTGTTCGTTCTTGTGACATGTGATTCTCCTTTCAAAAGTAAAATTCTCTATTTGACATAATCGTTTAACGTTTAAATGAAGGCAGGGATTTTAACACATAAGTATTCGTCCGCAAAGAATGAAATCATTGCGCAAACCCAACCATGCTGTATACAGAATTGTGTACTTTTGAATTAAGAAGGAAGTAAGCTCTTTTTGAGCGTAGTGAAAAAAGGATTGCGCAACAAAAATTGTGTTCTTTTGCCTCCATAATATCCTTGTCATCCCCACATGCTTTAAGCGGGGATCCAAGATCTGTGGGTTCCCGCTTTCGCGGGAATGACAAAGAACACAATTTTTATGACACGATCAACCAACTTTAATTCTCTAAAAGCCCCTTCAAAATGACACGAGCGGCGCGTTTGAGGAGACCAGGTTCATGGGCAAATGAAATAAAATTGGCCTCAAATTGTGATGGAGTAAAATAAATCCCATTTTCAAGAAGCGTGTGGAAAAACCTGGCGTAGCGCTTAGTGTCAGACAATTTTGCAGAAGCATAATCAAACACAGGTGCCTGATTAAAAAAAAGAGTGAAGGCGGAGCCGGCCTGATTCACCGTCACCTGAATGGATTTTCTTTTGATTTCCATTTTCAAAATCGAAAGAAAATCATCAGTTCTTTTCTGAAGCGTGCGGTAAATCGCGCGTTCCTTAAGCTTCTTTAAAGTTTCAATACCCGCACAAACAGCAATTGGATTTCCAGAAAGTGTCCCTGCTTGATACACCTCACCTTCCGGAGCAAGTTCATTCATCACACTTAAGCGCCCGCCGAACGCGCCAATTGGAAATCCGCTGCCTAAAATTTTCCCAAGACATGTCAAATCGGCCTGAACACCAAATAACTCCTGAGCCCCGCCAAAAGCAAGGCGGAATCCAGAAACCACTTCATCAAAAATAAGAAGTGAGCCGCAGCGCTTCGTGAGGTCTCTCGCTTTTTGAAGATACCCAGACTTTGGAAGTACGACACCCATATTGGCTGGCACTGGCTCCAAAATGAAGCAGGCAATGTCACGGCCATATTTTTTGATGACTGCTTCAAGTGCCTCTTCATCATTAAATGGAATTGAAAGGGTCAGCTTTGCAAGTTCCTCCGGCACACCTTTTGAGCCGGGAATTCCAAATTGAGCAATGCCTGAGCCGGCTCGAATTAAAAGTGAATCTGCGTGACCGTGATAACATCCGTCACACTTCAGAATTAATTTTCTACCTGTTGCACCGCGCGCGAGACGAATGGCGCTCATCACTGCTTCAGTTCCGGAAGAAACAAGCCTCACTTTTTCAATAGAAGGAAATGCGGACTGAATGAGCGCGGCAAGGCGAATTTCATTTTCAGTTGGTGCGCCATAAGAAGTTCCGAGCGGAAGTGCGCGTTTCACAGCCTTAATCACATCAGGATTTGCGTGACCCAAAATCAGCGGCCCCCAAGACATTACAAAATCAAGGTACCGGTTTCCGTCCACATCCCAAATCCATGGGCCGCGTGAGCGTGCAATAAATTTTGGAGTCCTGCCTACGGCGCCAAATGCCCGCACTGGAGAATTGACACCGCCTGGAATTCGCTTGCGCGCTTCTTTAAATAATTTTTCAGATTGATTCATTGTCAGCAGCAGTAATATGAGAACATTTAATCGTACACATCTCTGCGATGTCCGATTTTAATAATAGTTTATCTAAAACTTTAAACAAGACCGTCCTTCTTTAAGTTCTTGAGTACGTCTTCGAACGAAATTTTTGGTTCGGATTTCCGGCTGTCGATTGCTTCTAGGTCAATCGCGTCTTCCTTTAAAAAAAGTTGGATGGCTTCATTAATCAATTCTGAAACATTAATGGACATTTGGATTGCCTTGATTTTTAAGGCCTTGTGAAGTTTGGGATGTAAATAAACTGTGGTTCGTTTTTGCATTGGAATTTAATCTTTTTGACTTACTTTCGTACTTTTAAAAATCTTATCCCCTCTCCCCCTGTGGGGCGAGGGGATAAATCACAAGCGTGTTTCACCCTCACCCTAGCCCTCTCCCTCTTTAGAGGGAGAGGGCAGTTAATTTCGAAAAAGTGCAGAACTCAAAGAGTTAAGACACTTTACCTCTACTGTTACTCGCCCTTGCCTTCGTATTGCTGCTTGAGACGGCTCACCACTTCAGGGTCGGCAAGCGTTGTCGTGTCGCCCAAGACCTTGCCCTGCGCAATGTCCTTTAAAAGACGGCGCATGATTTTTCCAGACCTGGTTTTGGGAAGCTCAACTGAAAAAATAATGTCATCGGGACGCGCAATTGCTCCGATTTTTTGGGTGACATGGTCTTTAAGCTGACGTGCAAGAGACTCTGACGATTTATTTCCTTCTTTCAATGTGACAAATGCCACAAGCGCTTCTCCTTTGATCTCATGCGGCCTTGAAACAACGGCAGACTCTGCCACCATTGCATGGTCAACCAAAGCGCTTTCCACTTCCATGGTTCCAATCCGGTGACCTGCCACATTGAGCACATCATCGACGCGGCCGAGCATCCAAAAATCACCATCTCCATCCAACTTCGCGCCGTCTCCCGGAAAATAAATGTTCTTCCACATCGACCAATACTGAATTTGAAACCGCTCAGGGTCTCCATAAATTCCGCGCAGCATGGCCGGCCACGGTTTGGTAATTGCCAAATAACCGCCGCCGCGCTCTACTTGCTCTCCCCGTTCATTGAGGAGACAAGCTTCAATTCCGGGAAAAGGTTTCGTGACTGAACCCGGTTTTGTTTTCGTAAGTCCTGGAAGCGGCGTAATTAAAATCATTCCGGTTTCAGTTTGCCACCAGGTATCAACAATGGGACATTTACCTCCGCCAATGTGGGTGTGATACCACATCCATGCTTCCGGATTAATAGGCTCGCCCACTGACCCAAGAAGTCTGAGGCTTGATAAATTACATCGCTTGGGCCATTCAATGCCCCATTTCATAAAAGCGCGAATTGCAGTCGGCGCCGTGTAAAAAATGGTGACTCCATATTTTTCAATCAGCCGCCAAAATCGGTCACGCTCAGGCCAATCTGGAGCGCCTTCATACATCAAAATTGTTGCGCCATTTGCAAGCGGTCCATACACCACGTAGCTATGTCCCGTAATCCATCCAACATCTGCCGTGCACCAGTACACATCTCCCGGTTTTAAATCAAACACCCATTTGGTAGTTGCATAAACACCGGTCAAATAACCGCCAGTTGAGTGGACAATCCCTTTTGGTTTCCCCGTTGTGCCTGATGTGTACAAAATAAAAAGTGGGTCTTCAGAATCCATGGGTTCTGGCTCAACTCGCGCGTCTGCTTCGCGCATCAAGTCATGCCACCAAAGGTCGCGGCCTTTTTTCATTCGCTGGGGCATTCCAATACGCTTCACTACAATGACATGTTCAATAGAAGGTGTATGTGCCACCGCATAGTCCGCATCATGCTTCAGAGGAATCACTTCTCCTCTGCGGTAGCCGCCGTCTGCTGTAATTAAAAGTTTGGCCTGGGCATCTTCAATCCGACTTTTAAGCGACTCGGCACTAAATCCTCCGAAGACAACACTGTGAATGGCTCCGATGCGCGCGCAGGCAAGCATTGCGACTGCAGCTTCTGGAATCATTGGAAGATAAATGGCAACACGGTCGCCCTTGCAAACACCGAGCTTTTTTAAGACACTCGCAAACCGATTGACCTCGCGGTAAAGATCCCAATAAGTGAGTGTGCGTTCCTCGCCCTGCTCCCCTTCCCAAATAATGGCGGCCCGGTTTCGGGCTTCTGTTTTCGCCCAGCGGTCGACGCAATTGCTTGAGACATTAATTTGACCATTCACAAACCATTTTGCATTGGGTGGATTCCATTCCAAGACTCTGTCCCACTTTTTTACCCACTCAAGCTCACTGGCGAATTCCGCCCAAAATGCTTCTGGATTTGCGCGAGCGCGTGCGTACACGTTCTCATCCCGGACATTTGCGACCTGGCGAAATGCTTCGGGCGGACCAAACACACGCGTCTCCTCCAAAAAGACATCAATGGCACTGGATTTTGATTCGCGAGTCATCTGAATGTGACTTTATGACCGCCAGTTGGAATCATCATAATTCCAGCTTGCGTAAAGGTAATAATTTGTAATTTCTTTGGGGTAATCTTCAAGCGTAAAAACAAAAGAGGCGATGCCGCCCTGAGAAATCAAACTGGGATTTGGAATCGTGTTGCGGTTTAAAATTGGAATTTCCTGTTCATCAAAAATAACGAGGAATACTTTGATGTCTCGCACAGGATGACCAATGTTGTTAATCACAATTCCCCTGAGCTCGGACTCGCCTTTGGCATTACGGCCAGAATTTCCACCCTTGACAATGACACGGCGCGGAAGTTTTTGAAATGTTTCAATCTCGGGAAACTGCTCAATGCTCATGAAGTAACTAAGACCGGAAGGTTTGTCTTTGAATTAAAATTAATTTAAGAATTTGATTTCATACGAAGCAAATCTTACACCTTGAGTTTAAAATTAACCACAGAAAACTCAGGAAGAATAAGAATTTAATCGTGTCATCAAAATTGTGTTCTTTGTCATTCCCGCGAAAGCGGGAATCCACTGATCCTGGATCCCCGCCACTTTCGGAGAAGAACCTCAAGTTCTTCCCGAAAAGTGCTCCGCGCACGAGCGCGAGTGTTAAAGCATGCGGGGATGACAAGGAAATATGAGGCAACTTTAGTTGAGTGATCTGAAAACTAAGCGGCGTGTTTTAAGGCGTCATCAAGCTTTGAGCGGTCAAAAGTCCCACCAGTTAAATCACCCTTTTTGACAAGCGCTTGGATCAAAGCGTGTACGACCTCAGGGTCAAACTGGGTGCCGGAGCAATCCACTAATTCTTTTATTGCCTCAGGAACACTGAGTGTGGTTTTGTAGCGGCTGCATGCAACCCGCATCGTATCAAACGCATCTGCCACAGCAACAATACGCGACCCAATTGGAATTTCCTTCCCCTTCAGGTGATGCGGATATCCCGAACCATCGTAACGCTCATGATGATGCAAAATAATGGACGCTTCCTCAGAAAGAAATTTGATGGGTTTGACAATTTGAAACCCGAGCACCGAATGGATTTTCATTTTGGTGTATTCCTCATCCGTAAAACCAGTTGGCTTGAGCAAAATGGTTTCTTTCACACAAATCTTCCCGATGTCATGAAGCAGTCCGCCATGCTCAACAATCCGGATGTCTTCCAAATTAAATCCCATTTCTCTAGCAATGTCGGCTGAAAGATAACTCACGCGGGCTGCATGTCCGAGCGTCTGTTGATCTTTTACTTCAAGCGCACTAATAAGTGCTTTGGTCGCTTCAATGTAAGCGCGCTTTGCCATCTCAGAAATATCAATCAGTCTTTGGCGAAGCTCGAGCATTTGATCATCTTTGATTTTGACGTCAAGTGCAGCGTTCGCATATTCCTTTGTCACCGCTTGGTAGAGACAAACCCGGTTCCTTCCCCCTGTCTTGGCCCGGTAGAGTGCTTTGTCCGCATAAAAAAGCATGGTGTCTTTTTGGTCAATTGGGTCGTCTGGGTAGGATGAAATTCCGATGCTCACCGTAATCCGAATCTGCAAATGAAGCGACTGAGCAAAGGTAATGTCCATTACTTTTTTGCGAAGTCGCTCAGCAAGTGTGGCGGCACCTTCGTAGCCGGCATGCGGAAGCAAAATTACAAACTCCTCACCACCATAACGAGCGACTGTGTCGGCGCGTCTTAAATAGGAAGACAAAAAATCGGCAAGCTCCTTCAACACCCGGTCGCCTGCCTGATGTCCGTAGGAATCATTGATGCTTTTAAAGTGGTCGATGTCAATCATCAAACAAGAAAGCGGGTAATGGTAACGGGAGCAGCGCGCGAATTCCTCGGCAAATTTTTCATGGAGAAACCGGTGATTGTAAAGGCCGGTCAGGTCATCAGAGACTGAGAGTTCGGCAAGGTGCTCATTTTTAACATTAAGCTCCGCATTTTTCTGGACTAAATCTTCGCCTCGTTTGCGCTCCTCTTCCCTCAGGAGGTGGCGTTGGTAGGCATCCATAATCGCGTTGGGCAGCATCCGGATGTAATCGTCAGACTTTGTGATGTAATCAAAGAAACCAGCTTTGAGTGCTTTGGTCGCAAGCCCCTCATCCCCAACCGCCGTCATCAGAATCAGCGGAACCGACAGACTCCGTTTCTGCACCTCAGAAAGCAATTCAAAACCTGTTTTGCCAGGCAAATGGTAATCTGACAAAATTAAATCAAAGGAAGCGGCGTCAAAACGCTCAAGCGCGCGCTCCACCGAATCGACAATCTCAAACGCGCAGTCTTTTCCATTTGCCCACCGCTCGAGTGTTTTTTCAATCAGGAAAGCATGGTCTTGGTCATCCTCAACTACGAGGACGCGCTTGGGGTAGGTTCCGCTGGAATGCATTTCTTTTTTTTCTTCCATCGGTGCCTCAAATCTTTAATGTGAGAAGGACTATTTTCCGATGATGTTTCGAACCTTGGTAATTAATTGCTCCGCATCAAAAGGTTTTTGTAAAAAATCGTTTGCATCAAGCTGCTTGACAATTTCCTCAAGTCTCTCACTTGCAAGTCCCGTCACCACTAGGACAGGAATTCGTCCCTTTGGGTCCCGGTTCTTGCGGCTTCCCTGTGCATTCAAATTAATGAGCGCACTGACTCCATCTTTTACCGGCATACATGTGTCCATGATAATCAAGTCTGGCCTAAAAGAACCGTTAAGCAGCTCGAGCGCTTCTTCTCCATTGTGGGCAATCACCACCCGGTAACCTGCGCCCTCAAGCCTAAGCTGCGTGACTTCGCAGTAGTCTTGATCGTCATCCACCACAAAAATTGTTTTCATATTAACGCCTGCGGTCCCGCTCATGTTGTCCTTGCTCCAAAAGTTGTGTGACACGTTCCGTGAGTTTTTCGATGTCAATTGGTTTTAAAAAAAAGTCGCTTGCCCCCTCCACTCGGGTCATGTTTTCAATCATAGGAGCCTTCCCGGTTACAATAATGACGGGAATTTCTTTGGTGGCAGACGGCCTCCCCGTCTCCACATCAAGAGGTGCTTTGAGGCGCTTTAAAATCGTAAGTCCATCCATGTCCGGAAGAAAAACATCTAGAATGATGCAGCTGGGCTGAATGCGCTGTGCAAGCAAAAATCCTTCATTACCCGCATGAGCCGACTCAACCTGGCAACCAAGCGCTTCCAGACGAATTCGCATGATTTCATGAAGTTCCCGGTCATCTTCAATCACAAGTATGCATGGCTTTGTCATTCTTAAAAAACCTCCTTCTTCAAAACTTTAAATGGATTCACGCTGCTTTTTTGGCTCCTTGAACTTCTGAGGGAATTTCAATTTGTCGCGCCTGCTGTTTAAGCGGAAGCACCACGATAAACTTGCTTCCCTTCCCCAATTCACTTTCTACCCAAATATCTCCGTCATGAAGCTTGATGAACTCCTTGCAAATGGCAAGGCCAAGTCCCGTACCTTTGACACCGCCTGAATCTGCTCCGTCTACTTGCTCGAAGCGCTCAAAAATTCTCGACAGATGTTCTTTTTTAATCCCAATTCCCGTGTCACGGAATGAAATGAGCGCACGCGCATTGTCAACCTTCGTTTCAACGGTAATAGTTCCACATTCTGGAGTAAATTTGATTGCATTGCCAATTAAATTAATAAATACCTGAATGAGCCGCTCCGCATCACAGGGTACTTTTGGAAAATCAGCTGTGTGTTTGAATTCTAATTTTATTTTTTTCCGGTCTGCAAGACTTTTGAGTGAGGCAAGCGACTCGTCAACAAGAATCTGAATATCCGCGGAATCAATATGAAGACGCAATTTCCCGCCTTCCAGTTTTGAAAAGTCAAGAAGGTCATTAATCATTTTGGAAAGGCGTTCGATGCTCCGCTTTGCAATTTGAAGTACTGATTTTCCTTTTTCTTCATTCGTGTTCACAATCCCATCTAAAATAAGCGCAATGCTTTCCTGCACCGAATTAATCGGCGAGCGAATGTCATGGCTGACCGAAGAAATAAAATCTGATTTGAGTTGATCAAGTTTCTTTAGTTCCCGGTTGGCTTTCTCAAGCGCCACATTTTTCTCGCGAATCTCACTCTCAAAACGCTTTCTTTCTCCCTCGGCGAAATGCTTGAGAAGGGTTTCATCAACGACGTGTGGAATCACACTCAAATACACATCATCTTTTACCAGATAATTGTATGCGCCGCTGCGCATCGCTGAAACCGCGGTTTTTTCGTCGCCCGCACCCGTCATCATCACAAAAGGAAGATCATTATTCTGCTGATTCATCCATTGAAGAAGTTCAAGCCCCGTCTTCCCCGGTAAATTGTAATCAGAAATCACAAGGCTGTAATGTCCGGCTGTAATCAGTTCCATCGCTTCCTCTACAGAACCGGCTATGTCTATTGCATAGGCATCAGCTTTGGATTTAAGAATTGCATTTTTGGCAAGCGCTGCGTGGTCAGGATTGTCTTCAACGAGTAAAATTGGTAATTTCGGTTCACGAAGCATGGGTACCTCCATTTTTTTCGGGAAGTTCGACGGTTTGAAACCAGTAATTTTTAATATGCTTTAACTTAGTCATAAACATTTGAAAATCATCTGACTTCACAACATACCCGCTTGCACCCAGCGCATAGGCCTGACTAATTTCTTTTTGCCGCGCGGAAGTAGTCAGCATCACAATTGGAACATGTTCATAGGCTTTTATTTTTCTCAAGCGTTCCATAATACTAAAACCATCTAGGCCCGGAAGCTGGAGATCAAGCAGAATTAAATCGGGCTTCGCCTCTTCACTTTGATTTGCTTCGCAAGCCTCAAGCGCTTCAAGTCCATCTTCAAAATGACGGACGGTGCAGTCAGGCCCCTCAATCCCCCTCTTGATGAGGAGCGCGTGGTCAGGATTGTCTTCCACCATCATAATTTTTCTTCCCATAAAAGTTTCCTTAACTCTTCGTCATTGCGAAGCATCGTTTCAAACATTGCTGAAGCAATCTCAGTTCTGGATTGCTTCGTCCCAGCCACATAGCGGCCAGTTCTCGCAATGACGAAGCCGAATGCCTAAGCAGCAAGTTTTCTTTCCCCAAGCACTGACTGCTTTCCATTTTCCCTAGGCCACAAAACAGAAAACTGGCTGCCATGACCCTCTTCTGAATCAAGCAAGACACTTCCTCCGTTGTGCTCCACAATTTTTTTGACAATGCTTAAGCCAATTCCAGTTCCTTCAATTTTTTTTGTGCTGGGCGCGCGCTGGAAAATTTGAAATACTTTTTCGTGAAACTCTTTTTTAATCCCCATCCCATTGTCCTTGACCCAAAGTAAGTGCCGGCTGCCGTCAGGAGAGTTGCTGCCACCCACTTCAATTAATGGCTCTTTTGGTTCGCCAATGTATTTGACTGCATTCTGAATCAGATTGCGGAATACTTGCCCAATTCTTTTGCGGGAACCCCAGAGTACGGGAAGCTCGTCACTGACAGCCACCCGAATTGCTTGTTTCTCAATTGTGGGTTTAAGTTCATGAACAATTTCTCTGACAAGTTCGCGCATGTTTACGGATTCTTTTTCATCCTCAACACGCCCAACGCGGGAAAATTCAAGCAAATCTAAAATGAGCATATTCATTTGTTTGGCGTTTGCCTGGATGCGGTTGAAATAATCAAGCGCATTACCTCGAAGCGCTTCGCCAAGTTCATCTTTAATCATAGAAGAAAAACCCTGAATCGAAACAATAGGAGCTTTGAGGTCATGGGAAATAATGTGGATGAAATTTTCAACTTCCTGATTTTTTTCAACCAGCTCAACATTTTTCACGTTGAGTTCTTCGGTTCTTTTCTCTACCTGGCTCTCTAGCAAAGCTCTGCGATTTTCCATCGACCAGCAGAAAAGTCCCGCTGAAATTGAAAACAAAGTGCCCATAATCAGAATCAGGACGCTTGCAACGTCTTTGTCAAATGGGCGGGTACCGTTGAAATAGGAATCCCAGAGACTAACGGTAAAAAGCATTCCAACGAAAAAGATGAGGATGGAGAAATGAATTCTCTGCTCCTTGACACCAGAAGAAGGGGCTTTCTTCATTTTTCTCATGCGCTTTCGCGCAAGCCGTTGCGTCTGTTTGGTGGAGAAATCTGTTGCTTAAAACAGCATCAAAGATTCGTTCAAACAAACTTCGTGGTTAATTCGTTTTTTAAGTAAAGCTTCACTTAAAAAGGTACCTGACGGCGAGAAAATTTACAAACTTGAAAAAGAAGTTTTTAGGAGCTGGTGGTGGGCGCATACCACTTGATGCGGTTGTTTTTTATGTCATCCTGAGCCCTTCGCTGTGTCATCCTGAACGAAGTGAAGGATCTAGCGCTCAGGGTAAACTCCGCGAAGGATCTAAGTTCGCTAGATTCTTCGGCTTTGCCTCAGAATGACACGCTGGATGAAGTGGGATACACCCGCTTGGTGGCAAGCTTAAAACGTCCAGCGTCTTCACGAAGCCAGGACGCAAGTTCCTTGGCATAATAGGTAATCACGGCCTGCGCCCCTGAGCGAAAAATCGAAGACATTACTTCTAAAACCGCGTCACGTTCATTAATGCAGCCTTTCTCACTAGCCGCCTTCAACATGGCATATTCACCACTTACTTGATAAGCAAACACAGGCACATGGAAGGTATCTTTGACGCGGCGAATCACATCAAGGCAAGGAAGTGCGGGCTTAACCATAATTAAATCTGCCCCTTCTTCTAAATCAAGCTTTACTTCACGGAGCGCTTCATCGCTATTTCGGATGTCCATTTGATAACTTTTCCGGTCGCCAAAAATCGGCGCAGATTGTGCCGCATCGCGGAAGGGACTGTAAAATGACGAGGCGTATTTTGCTGCGTAACTTAAAATAGGAATTTGAGTAAATCCACTCTCATCAAGCGCCACTCGGATTGCGCGCACGCGGCCGTCCATCATGTCACTTGGCGCTACCAAATCAGCCCCAGCTTTCGCATGTGACACTGCTGTTTGCGCAAGAAGCGGAAGTGTTTCATCATTTAAAATTTCTGTACCGCGTGTTACGCCGCAATGTCCGTGACTCATGTATTCACACAGACACACATCGGTAATAACGGTTAGATTGGGAAAGTTTTTTTTGATTTCTCTAACAGCACGCTGGACAATGCCGCGCTCGTCATAAGCTTGAGACGCCCGCTCATCTTTTTTATTTGGGATTCCAAAAAGAAGAATATGCCGCACTGAAAAAGACTCAAGCTCTTCAAGCTCCCGAAGAAGCATGTCAATTGAGAAGCGGTATTGACCGGGCATTGACTCAATTTCAGCTTTCACCCGCTCACCTTCCTCAACAAAATAGGGCATGATGAGCCGCTCAACTGAAAAACTGGTTTCAGCAACCAAATCGCGAAGTTTTTCGCTGCGGCGAAGACGGCGTGGTCTTGATTTTGAATGACTCATGATGTAGTTAGCATGGCATAGCTTAAATGAAGAATCAACGGGAAATCTGCTAAAGTTTTGTACATTTTTTTTAACTCCCCTCTGTCCCCTCTTTAAAAAAGAGGGGGGGAGATACTTGAAAAATTCTCCCCCTCTTTACCAAAGAGGGGGTTGGGGGGAGTTTGTAGAAAAAATAGAAATGTACAATTTCTAGAAAAACTGGATTTTCAAACGACTTTTATTCTAACAGAATCCTGAATTGCCCGAACAAGTCCTTTTACGGTTGCCTCACGAGCTTCGCGCGCCACTCGTCCGCCGGCAGCACGAATGGCTCGACTAGTTACGGGGCCAATGGAAATGGCTTTCACCATCAGACGTTTTTCTTTTGGTAGTGACTCGTAAAAATTAGCAGCGGTAGAAGCACTTGTAAAGGTGACGCAATCAATCCGTTCTTTTTTAAATAATTGAATGAGCTGCGTTTTAAGATGAGGTGGTTTTTTAGTTTCGTACACCACCACTTCGCGCACTATTCCACCCAAACGCCTAAGCTCTTTCATTAAAAATTTGGGGGCAATGTTTGTCCTGAGCAGCAAAAACTTTTTGCCGCGCACGCCTGATTTTTCAAAAGCACGTAAAAGTCCCTCCGTCGTGAACACCTTTGGAATTAAATCAGCCAAGATGCCATGCGCCTGAAGCTCTTCCAGCGTACGCGGACCAATCGCTGCAATTTTTGATTTACCGAATGAGCGCGCGTCCCGGCCGAATTGATGCATTGCGTCAAAAAAAGCTGAAACGCCATTAGCGCTCGTAAACACAACCCAATCATCAAAACCTAAAGTCTGAATCGTCTTCTTGACTTGAAATTGATTTTGAACTGGAGCAATTGAAATAGTTGGCAGCACCGTTACCCGCGCACTAGAATGTTCGAGTGCATTCACAAGTTCAAGTGCCTGATGTTTTGGGCGGGTAATGAGAATATGCTTGCCAGTGAGCGGACGTTTCTCAAACCATGCAAGTTTTTTTCCAAATCCGCACACTTCACCAATCACAGCCAATGTGGGTGGCTTCAGTTTTTGTTGTTTGGAAAGTTCCACAATGGTACTGAGCGTTCCCTGGATTACTTTTTGACGTTCAGTTGTACCTTCCTGAATGAGCGCCACTAAAGTCTTGGGGCTTTTTCCCAAATGAATCAATTGTTTGACTGTCTCTTGAAGGGTTTTCATTGCCATAAATAAAACCAAAGTTCCTGGAAGAGAGCTGATTGCTTTCCAATCTATTTTTGCTCCATGTTTTAAAGGGTCTTCATGAGCAGTAATAAATGTTACTGAAGACGCAATTCCCCGATGTGTGACCGGAATGCCGGCGTAGGCCGGCACTGCGTAACCTGAGCTAACACCAGGAACAATTTCAAATGGGATTTTGAGTTTGGCAAGCGTCAGCGCTTCTTCGCCACCACGTCCAAAAACAAATGGGTCACCGCCTTTGAGCCGCACCACCTGTTTGCCCGCACGCGCAAATTGAATGATTTTTTTTTCAATCAGAGATTGAGAGGGTGAATGGGCGTAACCTCCTCTTTTCCCAGCGTAAATCAGTTTTGCTTTTTTCGCAAAAGACAAAATATGTTCGTGGACAAGGCGATCGTAAATCACCACGTCACAATTCTCTAGCGCTTCGCGTCCGCGAATGGTTAAAAGTTTGGGGTCTCCTGGTCCTGCTCCAACCAAAGAAACAAACCCAGTGCGCAGTAATTGTTTTTGGTTTAATAAAATATTTTGAGTTTTCATGATTTCCCCAACTCCCCCCAGCCCCCTCTTTAGTAAAGAGGGGGGTATTGACTTGTCTCCCCCGCTTCTTTTGAAGAGGGGGCCGGGGGAGTTCATTCAATTTTTATTTTTTCTGAATTAAATCTAAAATTTCTCTTCCGCCTGAATCTAAAATTTGTCGGGCAAGTTTTCGCCCAATTTGTTCAGCCTCCAGACAAAGTCCGGCGCCAGAGCGAATCACTGAGCAGCTTCCATCAAGCGAGAAGATTCCGCCCTTCATTTCAATTTGATTTTGAGCGGGTACGTTTCCCTTACGCACACAAGCCAAAGCGCCAGAAGGAAGTGCGCAGCCGCCTTCGAACTCTTCAAGAAAAGCACGCTCGGCACGCAGTTCATCAAATGATTCACGGTGTGAAATCGCATCCAGAAATTTTTTGAGGTCGTCTCGACTTTCAAGAATCTCTAAAGCAATGATCCCCTGACCTGACTGAGGGAGTAAAGAGTCCGCTTCAAATACTTCACTGATTTCACACTCCAAGCCGAGTCGATTGAGTCCTGCGCTTGCAAGCACAGTTCCGTCGCAAACACCTTCCTTTATTTTCCTAATCCGCGTGTCGACATTTCCTCTCAAATCACAAAACTCTAAATCGGGCCGCATTCGTTTGAGCTGCGCCCTACGTCTAAGTGAACTCGTGCCAATTCGGGCTCCTTTGGGAAGATTTTTGAGCGCGAGGTGGTCACGCGACACGAGCGCATCCCTTGGGTCGCCACGGCGGAGCACTGCTCCAATTAATAATTTTTGAGGAAGTGTTGAGGCAAGGTCTTTGGCGCTGTGAACGGCCAAATCGATTTTTCCACAGAGCAGCGCTTCTTCAATTTCACGGGTGAACACATTTGCGCCAATTGAGACAAATGTGTCCTTTGGTTTTAAATCCCCTTGAGTTTTGATCTGGATGATTTCAAAACGCAAATCCGGAAAATGCCGCTTCAATTCGCCGACAGCTAAATTAGTTTGATGGAGCGCCAGTGCGCTTCCGCGCGTTCCAATCCGCAGGCAAGACTTCATTAAAATGCCTTCTATTTTTCAGTTTAAGTTTTAAATAATATTAATTTAAAATAAATTAATATTGACTATTACACATAACACTTTTAGGATGCGCTTCTCATGATGAAGCAAAGTCAAAATAAAAATATGCTAAAAGATTTAATTCCACAAGAAATTGTTAAACGAAAAATACACTTAATCCGACATCATCAGGTGATGCTGGATAAAGATCTTGCTGAACTGTACAACGTTAAGCCAATTCGCTTAAGAGAACAGGTCAAAAGAAATATCAAGCGCTTCCCAAATGATTTTATGTTTCGGTTAAATGAAAATGAGATCGATTTTATGGTATCGCAAAATGCGATACCTTCAAGAAAGTATCTTGGTGGTTCTAGACCTTATGTATTCACAGAACAAGGCGTCGCTATGCTTTCCACCGTACTGAATAGCCAGAGAGCTATTCAGGTGAATACTGTAATTATGAGAGCATTTGTCAAACTTAGAAAAATTTTTTCTACTCATCATGCGCTAGCTCGTAAATTTAATGAGCTAGACCATAAAGTTGAAAAACATGATGAAGAAATACAAACTATTCTTGATGCTATTCGAAAACTCATGATGCCAGTTGAAAAACCGAAAAGAAAAATTGGTTTCCATCCGTAAGAAAGCTAGAGGTTTGTGCTTTTTGTGAACTCAGCGCCAGCTTGATTTGGATGGCTTGGATTAAGCGGATTAGAAATCAAATCGCTTGTTGCACTCTTGGTAGATTCATCCACAGGAAAAAGTGCTTCCAAAGTATTGATGTGATTTTTCAGATGTCCTTCTTTGGCTGCTTGCTTGAGCTGTTCAAGCGGCAGATGAAGAAGTCGCGCTCTAACGCGCCCAAGCAATACATTCAATTCTTTTTCTTTTCCCTTAAACTGATGACGCGCTTTGGCGAGCTCATCCTCTACAACCCGCTCAAAATAGGTCATAAATTTTTGAATGGAAGGCTTTGCCTCTGTGTACCGGTACCATTGGTCAAAAGAATTTAATTCGTTTTGAACCAGAGCCTCACAAGTTTCAATTTCTTTTTTTCTGAGTTTCAAATTTTCCTCGGAAACCACACGCAAATCATCAATGTCATAAAGGTAAACATCGTCAAGCTCGCCCACACGCGAATCAATATCACGAGGTACGGCAATATCAATGAAGCACAAAGGCTTATGACGGCGACTATGCATCACAAGCGCAACCTCTTCAGCTCGAACAATCGGTTCAGGTGACGCTGTAGATGAAATAACAATGTCACTTTTAAGAAGCGCTTCCGGCCATTCATTAAAATGAATGGGAGTTGCACCAAATTTTTGCGCAAGCTCAAGCGCGCGTTCATAAGTGCGGCTTGCCACAGTCACCGCTCCCACCCCTGAAGCCACGAGACGCTTTACCGTTTGCTCACTCATCTTGCCCGTTCCAAGCACAAGCACCCGCTGATTTGAATTGTCTCCAAAAATTTTTCGCGCAAGGTCTACTGCAATCGAAGAAACACTCACCGCACGGTCGCTGATTTTTGTTTCAGCCCGCACTTTTTTTCCAACGCGAATCGCGCGCTCAGCCACCTGGTACAACATAGAATCAAGCGCATTCAATCGCTGAGCAAGACGGAAGGCATTCCGTACCTGACCGAAAATTTCATTCTCACCGACGACAAGCGAATCAAGACCGCTGGCAACCCGGAAAAGATGCTCCACGACTGCGGAGCCCTGGAATTGATAAAGGTAAGGAAGAAAATGTGCTTGAGAAAATCCATGAAAGGTTTCTAAAAAGCCTGCGAGCTTTGGCACCACTTCAAGATGGCCGTGCACGTAGAGCTCTACCCGGTTGCAGGTTGAAAGTAAAAAACATTCACGCACGCCGTCAAGTGACTTTAAACTAGAAAGCGCTTCAGGCTGCCTCTCCTCTGAGAAAGCGAGCTTCTCTCGAATATCTACCGGGCAAGTTTTGTGATTAATTCCCAAACAAATTAAGTCCACAGATAATGCATCCTTTTAATTTGAGTTCCACGTATTTTTCCCCCTCGCCCCCACGGGGGAGAGGGACGTGCTTGCTTTCATTAAATAAATGATTGATGCGTAGCAAGCACACGTCTCACCTCCAACTAATCTTTCATCAGAGGGTGAGGACGCAATACAAGCGTAGGGTGAGGGGGTAAATCGCAAGCGCATTGCACCCTCACCCTAACCCTCTCCCTCTGCTTCGCGAGGGAGAGGGGCAATAGCCCCTACTTACATATGAATTCCTGTTTTAAGCGCGCTTGTTCCAATAAAAGTAAAGAGCACGAGTGCAAACGCCCACACAGAAATCAAAATAACCCGCTTGCCTTTCATGGCTGAAATTTCATGCAGCCAAACCAGAGTCAAATAAAATCCCCAGGTTAAAATGGCAGCAAGTGATTTTGGGTCCGTTGTCCAATAACTTTGAAAAGCACTTTTCATCCAAAGACTTCCTGTGACAATGGCCATTCCAAGCAACACAAGCCCCCAAAACATGGTTCGAAACACAAACCGCTCAAGCGCTTCAAGCGGTACGAGTTTGTGGTAAAAATGAATCTGCGACTTTCGCTTAAGCACCCGGTCTTCAGCCAAATAAAGCACCCCGGCTGCAAATGAAAGCGCAAAACTCGCGTAACCAAAAAAAGCTGAAAGAATGTGCAAATAAAAATAATTGGTACCGGTGCTCGGGAGATTAAATGCAATCGGTTGTGACGGAAAAAATGATGGAATCATAAATAAAAGAAGGAGTGGAGAAAGAATCAATCCAAATCCCTCTGTTGTGTTCCGCTTCACAAAACTAAAATAAACAAAAGCGAGCGACCAGGCAAAAAAATTGGCGTTTTCAGCGAAGCTTCCGACCGGAAGGAAAAACGTGTCTGAGCCGTTGTGCACCTTTGAAAAGGTTTGCGCAAAAATATGAAACGTGTGAATTAAAAACCCGACTTCAATCAAGAGACTTCCCCAGGAAAATTCTTTTTGGTCATCCCTGGAAAGTTCAAGGAAATAACTGCACAATGCTGCAACGTAGAAAAAAGTGGCGAAACTTACAAGCAAATTAGAAAGATTCATCTGGCTCAAATGTTGGCTGCTTCTCCAAAAATTCGTCGAACTCATTTTCAAGCGCAAGCCTGGGCTTAATAGGAAGTGCACACATTTCCTTCATTTCCCCAATTGCCTTTTGATTCAAAGGATCCACCATTGCAAGCACAAGCGCTCCGCTTTCAAGCGCAATCGGAACCGCTTGATGTCGTTTCACAAAAGTCCATGGAATCAAATCAAAAAGCGCCTCATCAGGCTCATGATTCTTAAGGCTCACATATTCTACACCCATTTTCTCAGCAAGGCATTGGCCAATATCATTCGTAGCGACTAGATTCATGCGAATCAAAACCTGACCGAGCCGCTCTCCCGTTTCAACATGCCGCCCAACCGCCTGGATTAATTCTTCCTCTGTAATTAGTCCAGCTTCAAGAAGATGTTGCCCAAATGGTTTGGATTCATTTTCAGAAATTTTTTCTGTTTCAAGCACGACTGAAATTTCTTCAAGTGTCTTGAGTTGCTCAGTGCGCCTGTCCCGCAAATAATGGCTTCCCGGCTGCGTTTTTAAATATTCTTTGACTTCAGCCGCCACCCGAGCAATTTGTGCAAGATTTGAATATCGGATTGGTTTGTTGCAAACCGCCGCAATTGAAATGCTCATCAGTGGAAAAGAACATGGCACGCCGCTTCTATTTTTAACAAAAAGAGACCTGCGCTTTCTGTCTGTTTCGTCATAATAGGTAGGCATGATCCGGTCAAATTCGTGAAGGCACAGATGCGCAAAATCTGACTCGCGGTCAGAATCAAGCGCGACAATAAAATCATCTCCTCCAATATGGCCCACAAAACTGTCTTTAAGCGCTTCGACTCGTGCGAGGCAGCGGTTTAAGATGCGTGCCGTATGTTTAATCACTGCATCCCCACGCTCAAAACCGTAGCGGTCATTAAATGACTTGAAGTGATCGATGTCTAGGTAACAAACTGAAAATGGTTCACCGCGCTCAACTCGTCTTTTTATATTTTCCTCACAAGCAAAAGTTCCGGGTAAATTTGTCAGCGGATTTGCTTGAAGCCGCTCGCGGGCGCGAAGGAGATTGAGCTCCACTCTTAATTGAAGCGCAAAGGCGTCAAAAGGTTCGAGCAAAAAATCATCGAATCCGCGCTCGGGGCTGAGCACGAGATGGCGAAGTTCTTCCTGATGAGCAATTAAAATAACCGGGACGCTGAAATTAGCAGACACTTGCTTGACCTTAAGACAAAGATCCATATGCCCCACTTCATCCATTGATGTACTGATCAAGACCAAGTCAAAGCGCATTTTTTCGGCAAGGCGCACAGCTTCGTCACTATGCGTAGCAAGAAACACTTCATATTTTCTCACTTTAAGACGTGTTTCAACAAGCGACAGAATTTCAGCATCTCTTCCCGCCACTAGAATTTTAGTTGGCTTCATTTTAGCAGTCTCCGTCATTGCGAAGCCAGCATCTCAAGCATAGGCTGAAGCAATCTCAGACCTAGATTGCTTCGTCGTTACGCTTGGAATGCGCTCCTCGCAATGACAATACATCCTTTCACTCGAAACTTTCATCAAATGTCGGAAATTTTCCGGTGAGAACATCTTCTCGATATTCCCGCACAGCCTGAATAATTTCTTCCTCTAAATGAGCGTATGCGCGGGCAAATCGAAGAGGTTTTGGAGTTGACCTAATACCAAGCAAATCATGAAGCACAAGCACTTGCCCATCTGCGTAAGGGCCGGCTCCAATCCCAATGGTTGGAATTTTAAGCACCCGACTCATTTTTTTTGTGAGCGCGAGCGGAACACATTCCAAAACAATCGAAAAAGCGCCGAGCTTCTCAAGCAGAAGTGCGTCTTCCATCATTTGATCTGCCTCGCCTTTTTTTCTCCCCTGAACCTTGTAGCCGCCGATTGCTTTCACTGATTGCGGAAGCATTCCCAAATGTCCCATCACGGGAATTCCGGAATCAATTAATGTTTTGATTTGAGCTTTGATTTTTTTTCCACCTTCAAGCTTCACAGCATCTGCTCCGCCGGATTTTGTGAATCGCTTTGCATTCTTAAGCGTAAGCGAAGCAGTCGTGTAAGAGTGGTACGGCATGTCCGCAACCAAAAGAGCGTGCTTCACGGCGCGGCGTGCTGCTTTCACGTGATGCATCATTTCATCCATCGTGACTTGTGTGGTGGATTCATAACCAAGACACACCATTCCAACTGAATCACCCACAAGCACAATGTCGATACCGGCTTGATCGACAAGCCTCGCAAATGGAAAATCGTAAGCAGTCAGCACCGTAATTTTTGTATGCTCGATTTGTTTTCGTCTGACAATGTCTTCAGGAGAGATTTTTGGCATGTTGGTTTCAGTAATAGTAGAGACAAATTGTGAATACGCGCCTACGAACTTTACACCCCGGCTTTTTGGCGAGCTTGGTCAATAATTTCCGGGAGGAGTTCTCCCCACCCAATTGGCATGAGATGAATCCCCTGACAAAATGGCCTTAACTCCTGAATTAGACGGACTGCAATCTCAACTGCTTTCTTTTTTTTGTCTGTCGCCTGGTCCACTTCATTAATAATGGATTCGGGAACAGAAATTCCGGGAATATGTTCGTTCATGTACCGCGCCATTTTGGCTGACTTCACCAAAATAATACCGACAATAAATGGAACCTTTGTATTTTTAGTCACCTCGCGAAACTGAGCGAAAGCTTTGGAATCATAAACCGCCTGCGTCTGAAAAAATTCGCAGCCCATTTCCACCTTCTTTTCAGTTTTCTGACGCTCTACTTCCAAATCCTTTGCTCCCGGATTTGCTGCACCTGCCACAAAAAAAACAGGCTTGCCTTCAAGTTCATTTCCAGCAAGGTCTTTTCCATTTTTAAGAGATGTAATCATTTGAAAAAGTCCCATTGTGTCCAAGTCATAAACTGGTTTTGCATCTTTGTGGTCGCCAATGGAAGGTGGATCACCGCCAAGAAGCAGCACATTACGAATACCAAGCGCATAAGCGGAAAGAAGGTCAGATTGAAGAGCAAGTTTGTTTCGGGCGCTCGCCGTAAGCTGGAAAATAGGCTCCCGACCGTGGTCAATTAATAAATGGCTCAATGCAAGCGAGCCCATTTTCATAAGGCCGCCTTGAAGATCTGTTACATTCACCGCATCAATTTGGTCACCCATTGCCTTTAGTTCAGCAAATGTTTTGGTTAAATCCACTCCTTTGGGCGGGCCAATCTCAGCCGTAAAAACAAATTCACCTCTTTTTATTTTCTCACGTAGATTCATTAAATTTCTCCTCTCGCTTAACTATTTGGATCGCTACCTTTCGCCTGTCATCCTGAACAAAGTGAAGGATCTAGGAATGCGGGATCCTTCGGTCGGCCTTCGGCCTCTCTCAGGGACACGTAAACCAATTACTTATGTTCTTTGTTTCTCCGCACATGCCACAAGATTTTTAAGCAGCATCATCACAGTCACAGGGCCAACGCCGCCTGGAACTGGTGTGATAAAAGCTGCGCGTTGCTTCGCCGATTCAAATTCCACATCACCAACCGTTTTTCCATCCAGCTGATTAATTCCGACATCAATCACAATGGAGCCCTCTTTCACCCAGCTTCCGGGAACCAGATTTGGTTTTCCAGCCGCTACTACAAGCACATCTGCTCGGCGCACATGCGATTCAAATGTTCCTGCTTTAAATGTTCCGGTATGACAAATCATGCTCGTCATTTTTTTGCCAACGAGAAGCAAAAAAATAGGAAGCCCCACTGTTTTGCTTGAACCCACAACCACTGCCTCTTTTCCAAACAAATCCACTTTTGTTTCTTCAATCATTCGAAGGCATGCGCCAGCCGTACAAGGACTGAGCCCTGATTTATTCATTCCAAGCCGTCCTAAGTTGCTCGTGGTCACCGCTTCCACATCTTTGTCCGGATGAATTTGATCGAGCACATAATCCGCTCTGAAAGTTTTAGGAAGCGGTGTTTGAATAATCACGCCGTGCACTTTTGGATTTTGATTTGCTTTCCCAATTTCTTTGACCAAATCAGCTTCTGAGCTAGTAATGGGAAGTGTAATTAAATCGTGCCGAATGCCGCAGGATTCTGCCGCCCGCTTCTGAGACTTAATGTAAAGTGCTGAGGCCGCTTCTTCGCCCACTTGAATCGCACAAAGCGTTGGTGCTAGTCCCGTCTGTTTTAAAAAAGATTGCGCTTCTAGCGTAATCTCAGTTTTTATTTTTTCCGCAATCGATTTTCCTAAAAGAAGTGTTGTTTCCATATTATTTAAATTGAATCTCTTTAAAACTTTTTTCGAGTCTGGAAAGAATGTCTTCGCAACACTGTTTGGTTTCAGGGTTAGCCAAACTCACGACATTAATCCGTGCAGTAGCAATAGCGCCCAAAAATGCACCGTCAAGAAGCGCGCTTGCAACCACTAAATCATTTCGAATGGACTTTTTGGCGTACTCACCCACTTTGCAAATTAATTTTTTAGTCTCGCGAATATTCTCAGCAAGCGTTGCTTGCATTTCGTAAGAGGACTCAAGCGCTTTCTGAATTTCTTGTTTTGCAGTTTCTGCATCTGCGGCAGTCTTAAGAACTTTGTAACGCGTCATTAATTCTTCAAACACTTCCGGGTCGGAATCAACAACCTTGGCCATTTTGTCTTCAAGAGTTTTAAGTGATTCCAAAATCTGATTCAATTTCTGTTGATTTTCTCCCTCTAATTTCTTAATCGTAATCGACCCGACCATAATGCCAAGCGCCGCACCCAAAGCACCAACGTAGGCAGAAGTCCCGCCTCCGCCTGGTGTCGGGCTTTCGCTTGACAATTTCTCTAAATAACTTTTGAGGGATTGATTTAGAAACATAATGGAAGGAGTATAAAACTGGCTTTAGGAGCCGTCAAGCTAAGCATTGTGCTTGTCCTTACTCCATTTCTTTGAACCTTTACTTATTGATTTTGATAGGTTATTCTATTTGATCATGTGGCACATCCAAGAACACCGAAACATTGACAAAATTTGCGGTAAGCTGCCTCAGCAAATCGTTAAAAAATATGAACTCTGGAAAAACATTGTTTTTAGGCATGGCCCAGACAAATTGAGAGCGTTTCCCGGTTTTCACGATGAAACCCTTAAGGGTCAGAGGAAAAATCAGCGCTCGTCACGTTTAAGTCTGCAATATTGGGTCACTTATTCTGTTCATCAGGACATCGTAACAGTTTATGTGTTAGAAATTACACCACATCATTATTAGGAGGTACTTATGAAAAAAAATAAAAGGAATCAATTTGGTTCCGCTAAATCACACGCGATTCTTAAAACTGGCGAAGTCATTCGAATCTTGAGAGAGCTGAAAGAATGGACACAGGAAGATTTGGCCAAACATTCGGGGATTACAGCAACTAACATTAGCGCGCTTGAAAGCAGTAAGATTGAAATCGGCAAAAAAAGAGCGGAGCAGCTTGCAGAAGCATTTAAAGTTCACCCAGCGATTATTATGTTTCCCGAATATGAAGCAGAGGAAATTTTAAAAGCTGCTTAGAAAACCCGGCACCTCCGGGTCATTTCGAACCCTAAACAACAGACCAAATCATTCTATGAATGAGGAAAATGTAAACCGCTGTTAAGAACTGCTTAAAACCAGCCGATTCTTAGAGGGCATCACTTCCCTATTTTTAAAGTAGGGAACGGTTTGCCCCTTTACGGGGTCTCGTAGGGAAAACCGTTCCTTGTAACTATAACTAATCAAATGAGGAGGCAATAAAAATATCATGTTCGGTTCAAGCCATTTTTCATCCGGAGAAATGATTGCTTTGTGGGCAGTTTTGGGCACTGCGGTGCTTGGCCTCCTTTATGCGGTTCTTCTTGTATTTCAAGTGCTCGGCGAAGATGAAGGTAACAATGAAATGAAGCAAGCGGCGATGGCCATTCGAATCGGCGCAAACTCCTATTTGATTCGCCAATTTAAAACCATTCTCCTTTTTATTCTTCTTCTGACCGGCGCTCTTTATTTTGTAACGGGAGAAAAAAACATCGCAATCGGCAGAGCATGCGCCTTTTTGATGGGGTCTATTTTTTCCGCAGCAGTTGGATTTATTGGCATGAACCTGGCTGTGCGTGGCAATGTGCGCGTCGCTGCGGCTGCCAATCGGAATAGTTTTAGCGATGCACTTAAAATTGCCTACCGCACCGGGACCATTACTGGAATGCTTACAGACGGGCTTGGACTTTTTGGCGGAACATTAATCTTCATGATTTATGGAGAACGGGCTTACGAAGTACTGCTTGGCTTTGGCTTTGGCGGAACACTGCTTGCTCTTTTTATGAGAGTAGGTGGTGGAATTTACACAAAGGCGGCGGACGTTGGCGCAGACTTGGTTGGAAAAATTGAAAAGAATATTCCCGAAGACGACCGCAGAAACCCTGCGACCATTGCTGACAATGTAGGCGACAATGTTGGTGATTG
>JAHFHD010000022.1:0-18469 GCA_023247075.1 Candidatus Omnitrophota bacterium
TCAAATCCAGATTCGAAGGAGCAAGAGAAGGATGTCGTTCTCATTCAGCTGGATCATGGGCAGAGGATTGATCGCGCCGCCTCTCTCGAACTTAATTACCCAGAGTCACGCCTCATCGCGATTCCATTTTCCACCGAGTTCGGCCAAAGCGATGACAGGCTCTCGAACTTTCTTACCATCTCAAATTTCAAGGCAGTTTACCTTACAGAAGGCGAACTGGAAGATTTTTATGAGTCTGTAAGCAAAAGCGCGGCAGCGCTTGTTCTTTTTCGCGGCGAGCAGCTAAATCATTTTGACCCCATTTTCAATCGTCTGGCTGAGGAATACCCCGGCGTTTCCGTTGCGCCTAAACTGAATGCACTGAGCATGATGGCAGAGACGCTCATTGGCGATGTCCGCGTATCCGGAAAGTTTCGCCCGCTCCTTATTCAAGCTTCCACGCCAGAGGAGTTGAGCGCTATGATTCAAAAAATTGAGAATGACGAAGATGGAAAAAGCGCGCCCCGGGATCAGCTTTTAGTTATGCAAGACCAAAAAGAAATGCTAAGCGCAATAATCGATCTTCAAAGCGCTTTTTACGCCCCTCTTATGCACGGCAAGATCGCTGCCCATGTGACTCCAAAGTTTGAAGCCGTTATGCGGACAGTTCAAGAGAAAGCCACACCTCTCGCCCAGCTCACCCAGATGAAAGAAAAACTTTCCGACCTAGCCGTAACTTACCTGTATCACCACAAAGACTTAGACTCAGCGATTCACGAACTCACTCAGGCAGAAAACGGTCTAAATGAACTTTCCAGCCAGCCCGCAAGCGAAGAGTTTCGGAGAACAATTCGGGAACTTCTCGTTTATGTCAGAGACATCAAACGCACGCTTGAAAAAATTGAGCAAGAATCTCATCGTGAAAATAGCCCAAAAAGCACAGCAAGTGAAATTTTACTTGCGCGTCGTCCCCCTCAGCAAAAATCTACGCACACAGGGCACACCTATTTGACAGAGGACGAGCTTGTTAGCTTTCGCAAGTCTTGGGCGAGTGACCACGCCGCCGCTTTGGTATTGCTCAAAGAAGAAGCGATTCAGTATCTTCCGAAAATTTTAGATTTTTTAAAGGAGCGGGGCATTTCTCAGGATGCAATTTTGGTTGGCCCAAGGCTTCAGGCAAAAGAACTAGTTTTTGAGGGTGGTGATGCAGCTATCTCGGAGGATGTTCAACCGTTGCTCATTGAAACCCGCGAGCCTAACGCACCAGACACAATCAGGCGATGGCTTTTGAGTGTCGGAAAATCGGCTTTAGTAGCTAATGACTCCGCAGTCGCACTTCGTAAGCTTCAGGGCGCTTTTTGGCCGCTGCTTCTAAAAGACAAGGTTGAGAAAAGCATTCTTCCGAAGGTTGAAGCAGCGCTTGCTTCTGAACAATTGCAAGCGGGAGGATTGAGCCGTGTTTTTAAAAACCCTCTTGAAAATCTGAGCGCCCAACTTCGCGATTTTAGCCTTTTATTTTTAGAGGGGGCCGATGTAATAAACGTTTACACTAAATTTAATACAGCGCAGCTTCTCATTGCTAAGCTTAGAAATAGTCTCGCCTCGGCGAGACTACCCCAATCCCCAGAAGCCGAAGAAACCTTAAATCAAATTGACGGGGTTCTGAGTGAAGTCGATGGAGTTTTAAAAACACTTGAATACCACGCACGTCACCGCCGCCTTCTACAAGACACTCGTGATTTGAGGGCAGATTTAGCGAATACGGCCAAAGGGACACCGAGAAAAAAAATAAAAACGCGCCGCCCCGAAGCGCGATCGAAAGAAATGTCGGAGTGGCTGGCAAATCCTCTTTTTCCGAATTTATCGATGACCAAAGCACTCATATTAGCAACATTTAGGGCGAAAGCAGAGTTGTTAAGCGTCATAGAAACAGTGGGTCTGGAAGAGAGCTTAAAGGGGTTGGTACTCCAAGGCGTGATTATTAAGGGAAGGGGCGACCAGTTTGCAACCGTTCAGCCTCAGCGGGCAGGAGACGCGATAGATTGGGGCCAATTTATTCGCGAGGTGGAATTAAAACTTGCCCAATTCCCTGATGAGGTTCGTTTTCTTGTGTATGAAGTTGACAATTTAAAATCCAAGTCCGCCATTGTTGCCATTACCCAAGCAGGTGACGAAAGCTTCAAGGATGAGCTGCTTGATCGACCTGACCTGCTCGTCCAATTTCTCCGCCCCGAAGCGCGGAGCATAAATGTCAATCGATTACCGTATATTTATACAAAAGAACAAATCCAAGATGCTTTTAGAAGAATCGCGGATGCGAATCGGAAAAACATAGATAGAGGGGTTGAGAACATAGATAGAGGGGTGGTTGTTAAGGGAGCGGACGGCCAGCACACATCGATTCGGCTACGTCTCAGAAGTGGTGGACTGGACTGGGATTTGCTCATGGGGGATGTGGAAGTAAGCCTTGCCCAATTTTCTGACACACCCCGTTTTGCCGTGTACAAGATTTCTAGTCCTGGTTCCACTGCTTTTGGTATTGCTCAAGCTAAAGACGAGGACTTTACACAAGAACTGTTGGATCAACCCGACTTGCTCGCCTCGCTTTTGCGTCTCGAAACGCGTTCAACAAAAGAAAGTTTTGGGTGGATCAGGAGTCCACACCCATCGGCTCCTCAGAACAAAAACCAGATTTTAAAAACGCTAAAAAGAGTTGCATCTAAGCATCAAGACAAAGGAATCGTTGGGGGGATTTTAAGTGCGCTAAGAGAAATCATAGATGACTATCCACAAGATTTGCCCAAGATGAAAGTTCGAGGGGCCCTTATTAAAGGAGACCAGTACGAAGCAGTTCGGATGAATAACAATAAGAGCGCGGCGGACTGGGAATCGTTCATCAGGAATGTGGAATCGGGCCTTGCCCAATTCTCTGACAAGTCCCTCCTTTCCGTGTCCGAGATTTTAAATTTTAGTTCCCAGTTAGTCGTTTTTGTTATTTCTCGGGCCGGCGGCGAAGACTTTTCGAATGAACTGTTCAATCAATCTGGCGAGGTCGCCGAACTTCTCCGCCCCGAAGCGCGGACGACAGAGAGTTCTGAGTGGGCGGTAAAGAAGGAGACGTTGCTTCCTCTTACCCAAGAGCAGCTTTCGCTTTTCCTAGAAGAGTATGCCGCGGCGTCTCGGAGCGTGTCCACTGAAACGGTAGTTCAAACCGTTTTCATCAAGAAGCCGGACGATCAATTCGTGCGGATTGAGGTTGGTTTCAAGCAAGGAGCGACGAATTGGAATTCGCTCATCGAGGAAATAACGAACCGGCTTACCGAATTTTACCCCAGCGGCCGCTTTCATCTGTACTCAATTAGCGAGCACGGGTCCATTAGCTTTTTCATTGCCCAAGCGGGAGACCTGAGTTTTGAAGCGGATTGGCTGGAAAAGCCAAAATCGCTCGTGGCACTTGTCGCCCTATCTGAATTTTACTCTTTCGGTGCTCTCCGCCCCGAAGCGCGGACGAGCAAGCGTCCGAGTAAAACATTTGAAATCAATCAAGGCTCAGTTACGCAAGGGCGCTTGCGCGTTAAAGATAAAAATGGCAGGCGTGTTCCGCGGCGCGTCCATCGTCTCGAAAAAGATATTATCCGTTCCATAGAATGGACATCTCGTAGGCAAAGGGAACGCCCCGCGCTGAAACTCGTTCACCGGAAGGAGGTTAGAAATGACGGGTGGCGCAGCTCTTTGGAATTAGCGCCTGTGGAAACCCCGATGCGTAAGTACGATCTAGTTCTTCCGATCCCCGGCCTTTTTGCGCACAGGTTCCTCCTAACGAAAGGGGGGTATGCTCACGCCGTCGAGCTCGAATTCGATTTGGACGATTGGGAAACACTTACTTACGCGCGCCTTTTTCTTTTGGCAGCTGCGCGGGCTCATATGCGCCGCTCTCAAAAAGCTTTGCAGTCAGCAGCGTCACCATCTGCCGCCGAAGCGTACCATAAGAATGAGATTCAAATAGCCAAGCAAATTATTACCGCGATTGAAGATCGAAAAAGAGAATTGAAACCGACTCCTTCCAAAATCATTATTTCGGATTCTGAAGAAGTGTTGGCGTTCCACTTCCTAAGTCTGGGCGAAGGAAGCGGTAGAAATATGATTGAAATCCCCATTGATCATCCGGAAATCTGGGCGGAAGTTGGCCGCACAGCTAATGGCAAGCCTTTTGTCGTCATCTCAAATGTGAAACGCACCAATCTTACGGAAGATGAGCTTCAAGATTTTCGAAAATCTTTGGGAAAACGCACCGCCGTCCTCGCGCTGCTTACAAGTGACGCCTTTTTAAATCTTTCGAAAATTCTAAATCTTATGAGCCGAGAGCAGAAGCATTCTCAAAGAAAAATTTTAATCGGCCCCAAAATTCAGGCAGACGGGCCATTTTTTGATGGTCAAAGCGTCTCAGGGAACATGTATCCATTGCTTTTCGAAACTTTCCAAGAGGCAAATGACGCAGCCCGCGCCGTTAGAATATGGTTTCCGAAAAAGCTTCCCTCTGGCTCATTTTTTGTGCCACAAGACTTTGAGAATGCTGTTTGGCCACTGCCCAGCAGGAACGTTATTCAAAGCATTATTTCTGAGCTCGAAGATGCAACAAACCAACCAGCAAACAAGGCGCTAATTGCTAGCGACAGGGAGGAAATCAGAAAATTTCAGAAAAGGTTTGAAAGCCTTCAGCGTTTACTTTTTCCAGGCGCCAACTTAGCAAATGTGCGCACTCGATTTAATGAGGTGAATCAACAACTTCAAGATTTCCTCGCCTCGGCGAGGAAATCTCAACCAACACACCTAACAAGCGAAGCTCCAAATCAAGTAGACGAAGCTCTAGAACCGATAAAATGGGTAATTGATGAGGTGCGGGGAATTTTAGAAACGCTTGAACAAATCCATAGCCGCCCCGAAGCGCGGCGGACGACGAAGTAATCCAGTTTTAAGATTGCTTCGACAAATCTCGGAACCCCGTCTCGCAATGACAGAGCGCCTGAAGAGTTACAAAAGAAAAGCTTGGGCGCTTTAAACTATCAATCATTCATTTGGCCGATTTTTGTTGCGCTGAGACTAGCGCTCGCATCTTTTTTTAGTTTGTTCACAATTTTTACCGCACTTCCTGTTCGGGGGAAAAGTGAAATGCAGTTGCAAGTTCAAAACGAAATTCCTGTAACCCAATCCCCATTTAATCCCTCAAGCTTGACTTTGTTTCCAACAGGATCTTATGCGGGCATTGAGCATGACAGCTTGAGTCAAGTTAAGATTACAGGGCAAAGCGGAAAAGAAGTCTCATTGGGCCTCGACTTTTCTAAAAATCAAAATGACATCCGTATTTCTCTTGCCTCTGGATTTCAAACTGGCACTACCCCCGATTATTTTCTTAAAGACGGCAGCGGCCGCACCCGATTCTTCCAGCACGGCGCGGAGCGCGCCACTTATCAGTATGATTCTAAGCCGGGAGAAGCCATAGTCACGGTTGAAAATGCGAGTACGAACCTTCGCAAGATTTATGCAATGGAATGGAATGCGGATGGAACTTTTAGAAAAGCGAAAAAAGAAACAAAGCAGCACTTGGATGGAAGTCCCTTTGAAATCCCATTTTCTGGCAAGAAAGGTTGGAATTTAATTTCGTTTCCTTTTTCAGTTCCGATTGAGCAGATTCAAAATAATCTTGGGGCGACCAGCCCTGTTTGGGTTTGGGACGGATTGCAATTTCAAGCGTTTGGTCCGGGTGAGAGCTTACCGGCAGGCTGGGGAGCGTGGGTATTTTTGGGCGCAGATATTGATTTCGTGTGGAAAGTGAATCAAATTGAGCTTCCACGCATTCAACTTTGGACAGGTTGGAATCTCATTGGCTCAGGAGATGAGTCGCTAACTCCCGCACAAGCGCTTGAAAACCAAGAGACTCTTCGCGGCTTCATTTGGGGATGGGACAGCGTTCATCAAAGATACACAACACCCACTTCACTTGATCCTAACGGTGGCTATTGGCTTTATGTGAGCGCGCCAACAACCATTTACTTTGGCGACCTGCTGCCAGATGACATTGCTCATTTCAATTCAGCAGGTCTTTTTGATGCGACTGGCATTGTTCCGGCAAATAGCCTGCATCCGCCGAGCGTTATTTCGCTTTATGACGGGAGTGCGCAGAACCTTTCAGGGGGATTTACCGTTGCGATTTCAAATTCGTCCGGCGAAGGTTACATTGAGTTTGCAGATACCCAAGGGAACATCGCGCGCACGAAAAATTTTACGTTAAACACAAACCCACAAAACATCTCAGTTGATTTTTCTAGCGCTAACCTTGGCGCATTTAATCCAGCGCGAGTGCTTAGTGACAAGCTTGTTTTTATTAAGGCACCCGGTATTGAGACAGGAAATGCAACCATTCAATCAGCGGGAGGAGGATTCGCCGTACCTGAGGTGCTTTCTGGCGCGCTCATTGGTCCAGGTGAAATTGTCACTAGTCAGACAAATTTTTTATTAAAAGTTAAAATTGGTGCAGACACTTTTGAACGGCTTCTTACTTTCAGCCAAGAAGGCGGAGTTGAAGCTTCTTTTGCATTGGGGTCACTCATTCTTTGGAGCGGGAGAGTTGTTTATGACATTACCCCACCGGTTTTGACATTCCTGACACAGATTCCACTGATTCATCGTGTGGGCGAGATGGAAGTAGAATTACAGATTTCTGACAATTTCGCATTAAAAAACGTAGTAACAAAAGTAATAACAGAAAATACATCCACAGAACAAACCACAGCAGTTACAGGAAAAGCGCAAACCATAAAAGTGCGTCTTACCGTCGTACCTAACTTACAAACGCTTGAGTTTAGAGTGACGGATGCAACAGGAGGAAATCGGGTTGTGCAACGTGTTGTGATGGAAGGGTTTGAACCACTGCCAGCCCCATCACCAAGCCATCCCGAACTCCGTGAAAGCGGTCAACGTTTGGAAATGAGAACCAGCGACGCATCTGCGTGGGCGAAGGAGAAGGTAACAGCTGTGTACCGCGAATTTATTGTGCGGCTTGGTGCAGCGCAAGAAATTATTTATTCTTTTCTCAAGCAGCACAACTTTGCAACGCCTCTTCCCGCATTAAACCCAACCAGATGGTCTGAAGCCGTTCAAATTTTGGTTCAAAAAATTAAAGCATTGGTTGAACCAGCGCTTGCTTCTCAAACCAAAAGTTTGGTGATTGGGTATTTGCAGGGAGCCCCAAACTTGGAATTCGTTTTAACCGCAATCGGCAATTTCATCGAAAAGCCGGCAGTGGAACATCAGCTTATGGTTGTAATGTCCGAGGATGAATTTGCGCAGTTTAAACTTCGGCTTGATCGAGCGGTGCAAATAAAATTTGGCCGCTCGCTTTCCCAAATCAAAAACTTCAAAATCAAAGCCGTTCCAAATTTTGAGCAAGTGCTTCCCGCGGTTCAAACACTTGCGCATCAATTTAAAGGTCCTGCCGCTTTTGTTTCAAATGATTCTGTAAGTCTTGACCGCTATGTTGCTTCTCAATTTCTTGAATTTTCTTATGGAAACAACGCATCTTATTACAATGTGGGTTTGCTCATGGCGGCTGAAAAACTTCTTCAATTAAAAGATGAAGAATCTTCCCGTGTGTTTTATCAGGTTGAAGAGCTCGTGGTTGGAAAATGGCTTGATGTTCAAGCGCTGATTCAAGCCGAGAAAACAGCTTTCCAGATGGCCGCGTGATTTATCTTAAATAAGCGCACTTCCAAGAAATCCCCAAAAGAGGTACAATGCCACTTATCAGAATGGCAGAGATTGCTAACCCCCACAATTAACACGGGTTTTTATGGACACTATTTCTACTGTTGAGCAAAGCAAGTCACCTTCCTTAAATAAAAGGTCGAGAAGAAGGCGAATTAATTACCCAGCCCCGACGCTTCTTGTGGAATGGGACAAGTCATATGTCTGGCATCCTTTTACTCAAATGCAAGATTGGGTTGAGGACGATATTTTTCTGGTTGAATCCGCAAAAGGAAGTTACCTGAAAGATTTCAAGGGGCGTTTGTATTTGGACGGTGTTTCAAGCCTTTGGTGTAATGTGCACGGACACCGAGTCCGGAAAATTGACGAAGCGGTGAGAAAACAACTTAGCAGAGTCGCACACACCACTTTTCTTGGTCTCTCAAATGTCCCGGCAGTCATGCTTGCCAAGGAGCTAATTGAAATAGTTCCAAAGGGGCTCGCCCGCGTTTTTTATTCTGACTCTGGTTCCGAAGCAGTTGAAACAGCGCTCAAAATGGCCTACCAGTATTGGCAGCTCAAGGGTGAAAAAAAACGCACAAAATTTATTCGATTGACGAACGCTTACCATGGGGACACGCTCGGTTCTGCAAGTGTCGGCGGAATTGACCTCTTCCACAAAATTTTTGAGCCGCTTCTTTTTGAAACCATTCTGGTTGAAGCTCCGTTTGCTTACAGGGACAATTTCAAAGGGTCAGAAGAAGAGCGTGCACGTTTTTATGCTCAAAAAATGAAATCCGCTTTAAAAGAGCATGAAGGAGAAATTTGCGCCGTCATCATGGAGCCTTTGGTTCAGGGCGCGGCCGGCATAATTGTTCAGCCGCGCGGCTACATGTCTGCGGTGCGCGCGCTTGCGTCCGAGTTTGACACACTCCTTATTTTTGATGAAGTAGCCACAGGTTTTGGAAGAACCGGCCGAATGTTTGCATCAGAACATGAGCGCATCACCCCCGACTTTTTATGCCTTGCAAAAGGACTTACGGGCGGGTATTTGCCTCTTGCTGCTACTCTTGCTACAGAGCCGATTTACCAAGCATTTTTAGGTAAGCATGAGGAACAAAAAGCATTTTTTCATGGACACACCTACACTGCAAACCCGCTTGCTTGCGCAGCTGCGCTTGCAAGCCTTAAGATTTTTCGGGAAGACAAGGTTCTTGAAAACCTAGTTCCGAAAATCGAATTTTTAAGTACAGGGCTCAAACGATTTAACATGCTTGGGCATGTGGGCGATGTGCGCCAAGCAGGATTTATGGTTGGCATTGAACTGGTTCAGGACAGGTCAAGCAAAGAGCCTTATGAAATTCGCGAAAAAATTGGAATTCGCGTGACACAAGAAGCGAGGCAAAGAGGCGTTGCAATTCGCCCGCTCGGCAATGTTATTGTGCTGATGCCGCCGCTTTCCATCAAAATGGGCGAATTAAAACGTCTGCTTAAAGTGGTGTATCGAGCCATTCAAGTTGTGACCGAAGGGGGATCTTAACGAGGCGCGAATTTATGCCAGCAGGAATTTTTATTACTGCGACTGACACTGGAATTGGTAAAACCGTCGTAGCTGCCGGTTTTGCAATGGCGCTTAAAGCACGCGGGATGCGGGTGGGTGTCATGAAACCCGTCGCCACCGGTTGCGCTTCTTACGGCACAAGACTCATCAGTTATGACGCTGCCTACCTTTTTGAAGCGGCTGAAAATGAATATGCGCCGCTCACAAGTCCAGTACGATTTCGCAATCCAGTGGCACCGAGTGTTGCAAGTGTTTATGAGCAGCGCCCAATCGATTTGGAAGAAATCGACAAAGCATTTCGCAGGCTCCAGAGTTTTTACGATTTCGTAGTGGTTGAAGGAATTGGCGGACTCTTGGTTCCAATCAAAGGCAAATACCTTGTTGCTAATTTGATTCGGGACATGGGCATTCCCCTCATCATTGTTTCTCACTCAAGTTTGGGAGCGATTAACCACACGCTGCTTACCATTGATTCGGCGCTCATTCGCGGATTTTTGATTAAGGGAATTATTTTTAACCGTGCCCCGCTTGTCAATTACTCGCTTGCCGAAATGACTAATCCGCGCGTGATTCACGAGCTCTCCGGAGTTCCGGTGCTGGGCAGTCTGCCAAATATGGATGATTTAAGCGTTGAGAAATGCCGCTTCGGAAAACTGAGGGAAGTTTTTATGGAGCGCGTGAATGTGGACAGCATTTTAAACTAACGCTTTGATGGTGCGCGGCATTAATTTTTTGCGCACATTGAAATTTGTAGGGGCACGGTACGCCGTGCCCTTCTTGCTTTTGAAGGGCATAATTCATGACTGAGAAGCGTAAAATTTTAGTTGCAATGTCTGGCGGAGTGGACAGTTCTGTTGCTGCCCATCTTCTAAAAGAGGCAGGCTATGAAGTGGGAGGCGCCACCATCCGGACCTGGGCAAGCTCAAGCTGCAGCGAAATCAACACCAAAACATGCTGCGGCGTCATCGGAGTTGAAGATGCACGCGATGTTGCGTGGAAACTTGGAATTCCTCATTATGTTTTTAATTTTGAGCAGGAATTTAAGACGCATGTGGTTGATTATTTTGAGAATGAATATTTGCGGGGCCGCACGCCTAATCCCTGCATCGCTTGTAATGAGCACATTAAGTTTGCTCTATTTTTAAAGCGCGCCCGCATGTTGGGTTATGACGCTATTGCAACAGGCCACTATGCATGTGTCGGGTTTGACGAATCACTCAACCGTTATTTTGTGAGCGAAGGAAAAGATTCCGCTAAAGACCAGTCCTACGTTTTATTTCCACTTCCACAAGCTTTGCTGAGCCGTCTTTTTCTGCCGGTTGGGGAGTTTGAGAAACCAAAAATCCGCCAAATTGCAGAATCACTTGGTCTTCGCGTTGCGGGAAAACCTGATTCGCAGGAAATTTGTTTTATTCCGAGCAATAACTACGGCTCTTTTTTGGAAAGCGAAGGAGTGGTCAAGGAAATGCCGGGGAAAATTGTAGATCGAACAGGCAAAGTGCTGGGCGAACATTCTGGTTATTACCATTTTACCGTGGGACAAAGAAAAGGGCTTCGAGTTCCGTTCGCGCACGCACTTTATGTGACACAAATTCTTCCTTCAGAAAACTTAGTGGTGGTTGGGCCAAAAGAAGAATTGGGGGGTTTGTTTTGCCGCGTGAGCCGCGTGAATTGGTTTTTGTCGCTTGCAGTCGGCGATTCGCTTAGAGTTCACGCAAAAATCCGCTCACGGCACAGTAAAGCATGGGCAATGCTTGAAAAAATTTCAGAAGGAGAAGCCCAGGTAATTTTTGAAGAGCCGCAGGAAAGCATTACGCTGGGCCAGGGATGTGTTTTTTATGATGGTCAAAAAGTTTTGGGCGGCGGCTGGATTGAATCAGTTAATCCTAAAGTTGAAAATCGTGAGACAGCAAAAGCATGAATGAAGAACAAACCGCAAAAGAACATCTCGGGCGACTCAAAAAAGTAATTTCAAGTTACCAAACCACGCTGATTGCATTTTCAGGCGGAGTTGATTCCGCACTTGTTTTGAAAGTGGCACGTGACGTACTTGGAAAAATGCACGTGAAAGCAGTAACGGCAAAAAGTGATTCTCTTGCCGAGCGGGAATTGGAATCAGCAAAGCAATTTGCTTTTGCCTGCGACGCAGAGCACCTTGTGATTGAAACCCGAGAGATGGAAAATCCGGATTATGTTCAAAACCCAAAAAACCGCTGCTATTTTTGCAAAACTGAATTGTACCGAACACTCCACGCGCTTTTAGCAGAACATCATTTCCAAACTATTTGTAACGGAACCAATTTGGATGATTTTGAAGACATTCGACCTGGTTTGTCTGCTGCTCATGAATATGGAGTAAAAAGCCCTTTGGTTGAAGCTGGATTTCGCAAAAGCGATGTCCGCGCAGTAAGCCATCTTCTTGGTCTTTCAGTTTGGGACAAACCGCAGAGCCCGTGTTTGGCAAGCCGCATTCCATTTGGCGAGCCAGTTACTTGCGAGAAACTAAGTCAGATTGAACGAGGAGAAAATTATTTAAAAGAGCTTGGATTTCGCCAGATTCGCCTCCGTCACTTTGGCCAGAAGGTGCGACTTGAATTGGGAACCGATGAATTTATTCGGGTGATGGACGCTGACCTCCGCAATGAAATTGTGGCACAAGTACGCGCTTTGGGGTTTAAAACCGTTTATTTTGAGCCGTATCAAATGGGGCGTTTAAATCACGAAGCGCCGGAGAAAAATTTGTTGGCGGAAAATCCCAGTCAAAAACAATGAGACCATTCTTTAAAGGTATTCAACTTCCTGATTTTGAAGCAAGCACACTTTTAACCACACAAATTTTTGCTCCAAAATCTCCTCCATTCGTTACGCTTCACGTTCAAGCCGGCAGCAAGATTTTAGTTTGCCAAGGAGATGTGGTGTGTGTGGGGAGCAGGCTAACAGACCCCAACGATTTTTTTTCCGTTCCAATTCATGCAAGCACGAGCGGTAAAGTGGTTCGGGTTTCTAATGGTGAAATTCAAATCGAGTCAGATGTTCTTGACCGTTTAGACCCTTCGATTCACCCGCGACTTTTAATTCCTACCGCACCCGATGAAATACTTGATTTAATTCGTGAAGCTGGTGTGATTGATTTGGGCGGAAGTGGCGCATCAACTTATCAAGCACTTTTGACTGCACGTACGAACGAACCCAAAATCCTTGTGATTGACTGCTGTCAGTTAGAGCCGTTTGTAACGGCTGACGACATGTTAATTCTTAATTTTGCCGCTGAAATTTTAAAAGGAGTTGAATTGCTTCGCGTGGCATGCGGAGCCGCTCGCGCTGTCATTGCAGTGAGCAAAGCCAAAAGCGAGATGCGCGAAATTTTAAACAGCAAAAATTACAATTTGAAATTTTCCTCGATTGAAACCGTCATCGTTTCAAACCGCTACCCTCAGAACCAAAAAGAAATTCTTGCAGAAACCATCACCGGAAAAATACTTAAGTGGGGTGAGCTAGCGAGTTCCGCCGGCGTTCATGTGGAGAATTTGGCCACTGTCTTTGCTTGCTATGAAGCGGTGTACTTAAACAAACCACTTTTCGAGCGCGTGGTGACCGTGGGAGGGCCGTGCATTGCAGACCCTAAAAATTTATGGGTGAGAGCTGGTGTCTCAGCGAAATACCTATTTAATTTATGTAAGGGATTTTTGCGTGACCCCGAGCGAGTTGTTCTGGGCGGGCCGGTGATGGGACGAGCAATTCAAGATTTGGAGACGGCCATGCCTTTGGAGGCGCAGGCATTGCTCGCGCTTCCCAAAGAAATTGTGAACAGCCACGCAGAAGAACCGTGCATTCGATGCGGCCATTGTGTCGACGCATGCCCAGAAGCACTTCTTCCAGAAACACTTGTCCGTGCAGTGCGCAAAGCAAATACAGAACAAGCGCTTGAATTTGGAATTCATGGATGCACCGAATGCAACGCTTGTGTTTATGTGTGTCCCTCCCACATTCCAATTGTCCAGGTAATTCGCGAAGGAAAACAAAAATTTCAGAACACTTACGCAGAAACACAAGGCGTTTCCATCGAAGAGAAAGTTGCAGAAGTGGTATGACTACTTCCTACCGTCTTAAAATTGCCCATCCGCTTGAAGCGCCTCCCGGCCCGCATCTTCACACGCCTGGTTCATCATCTGCATGGATTTGGGGAAGGTCATTTGCACTTCTTCCCGCGTGGCTTGTGAGCTTTGTTTGTTTTGGGCAGAGTGCGTTTTGGATGGTTGCTGCCATCGCCGCATCCGCTTCCGCGTTTGAGCATTTTTTTCAGAATATGCTGCACAGAAAAAATTTGATTCAACACAAAATTTCTTTTTTGAATGCGACACTCCTTGCCTTTTTACTTCCTCCCAACTTCCCACTTCATTTTGTGATTTTAGGGGCTTTTTTTGTGGTCATCTTTGGAAGGGAATTGCTTGGCCGTCTTGGTGAACATTTACTGCATCCAGTATTTACAAGCTATGTGTTTCTCATGATTATTTTCCCAGAGGCTTTTTCAAGGAGTGCTCAAGCACCTGTTGCGCTTTGTGACCCAAGACAACTTCAAGAAACCTGGTACTATTTTCTTGGAAGTCCCAAGAATGTTGTGGATGGTGCCATGATGCTTGCGTTTGCTTTGGGCGGAGGCATCCTGATTGCCAGAAAACGTTTGCCCTGGGAAATCCCATTTTTCTACCTTGCAACCCTCGGGTTAATTGCCGCACATGTTGACTCGCTTTCAATCCGCACCGTTTGCTCAAGCTCCTTTTTTTACGGCGGCTTTTTTCTTCTCACAAATCTGATGACAGTTCCGGTTAATCAAGATGCACGTTCTGTTTTTGGAATCTCAAGCGCCATCTTCTCAGCCCTTTTTCTGATTTGGACACAGGACGCGCCAACCTCAATCGTCTTCTCCGGGCTTTTGATGAATGTGCTCACCCCGGCGCTTGAGCAAAATTTAAGGCGAGACCAAAGCAAAATCAGATTTCAGTAAACACCCCGCATACCCCCTTAACTGGCATTTGTTTTGTCGCGTGATATACTTTGAATGGTCTGTTTGTAAACCAAAAAGGTGTTCTAAATGGACGTTCTTAAGATTTTAACCGAGTCTTTTCGCCTCGGCGCTTCCGATATTCACATTACAGTGGGCCGTCCAGCGACTTTTCGTGTCCATGGCCGGTTAGTCAATTTGGACGCCGAATTACTTACTCCAGAAACCACCCAAAAATTTGTCAGAGAAATTACCTCAGAGCAGCACCGCTCCCAGATTGAGCGAATTGGCGGAGTTGATTTCGGATTTAGTTTTGAGAAAGGCACTCGCTTCCGTGCTTCCTGTTTCAAACAAAAAGGTTTTTATGGGGCTGTGCTCAGGCTTCTGCCGCGAGATTTTTTTACATTTGAGCAGATTGGACTTCCAAATGAAGTGATTCGGCTGCTAGACCGACCGAGAGGTCTTATTTTGGTAACAGGCCCCACGGGCTCTGGAAAATCATCCACTCTTGCTTCGATGATTAACTACATTAATGAAAACCAGGACACGCACATTATTACGATTGAGGACCCGATTGAGTATTTCCACGAACATAAGAAATCAATTGTGAACCAGCGTGAAGTAGGTATTGATGTCCCATCATTTTCTGAGGCGTTAATCAAAGCGCTCAGACAGGACCCGGATGTTGTTTTGATTGGTGAAATGCGCGACCTCTCTACAATGGAAGCAGCCATTACTGCTGCTGAAACCGGACACTTGGTATTTGCCACCCTGCACACAACCGGCGCCGCCCGCACAGTCGACCGCATCATCGACGTATTTCCAGCTCATCAGCAGCCGCAGATTAGAACGCAGCTTGCAGCTACTTTAATTGCTGTTATTTCTCAAGCGCTTCTTCCGAAAAAGGATGGCTCGGGGCGCATCGGCGCATTTGAGATTATGATTACGACACCTGCAATCAGCAATCTCGTTCGCGAGGGAAAGACCTACCAGATTATTTCTGAGCTCCAAACTGGCGCCAAATATGGGTCCCGCTCACTTGACCGGCATCTTCTTGAACTTTACGCACGGGGGATTGTTTCTTATGAAGAAGCGCTTTCAAAATCATATGACCCTGCTCAATTTGCTCAGGAAGCAGGCCGATACACACCCGGCGCTCAAGGTGATGCTGGAAAAGCTTCCGCGAAAAAGACCAGCTATTTCATCAAATAATAAAAAAGACCTTGATTTCCCTTTTAGATTTGGTTAACCTACAGCAAATAGAAATTAATCCTTTCGGGTTGACTCCTCTCATAAGTGTAATCCCATTTAAATACTAAGCAATTGAGCAACCGTGTTTTGGCAACTCGCAGGACATACTCAATAAGGCTAGAATTGAGATTTTTTCTTTAATCCAACCACCGCCTTAATTAAATGTCACCGATTTTTAGGTAAAAGAAACGCACACTTTGTACGCTCAATGAGCATTACTTTTGAACTTGCTGTGGAGGACATGCAAAAAACTGCTGCTTCAAAAAACAAGCTGAAAGGCCAGCTTCTTTTAATCGATGGGCAAAGCATGTGCTACCGCGCTTTTTATGCGATTCGCGACCTAAGCAATTCCAAGGGCGAACCCACAAATGCAATTTACGGATTTATCACCATGCTCCGAAAGTTTTTAAGGGAACTCAAGCCGGATTACATTGCAATCTGTTTTGACCGGAAGGAAGCCACTTTCCGACATGAACGTTACGAGGAATATAAAGCGCATCGAAAACCAATGCCGAACGAATTGATTGAACAAATGCCCCACATTAAAGAATTTGTGGACGCCCACCAAATTGCTTCTTTTGAAAAACCGGGTTATGAAGCAGACGATTTGATTGGAACACTCGCAACTCAGGCAGATCAATTGGGGCTTGATGTTTTAATTGTGACAGGTGACAAAGACATGCAGCAGCTTGTCAATGACCGAATCAAAATACTAAATACATACAAGGAAGAGATTATGGATGAAGCAGGTGTTCGCAACCGCTTTGGAGGACTTGGACCAAGTCAAGTGGTCGATGTGCTAAGTCTTGCCGGCGACGCTTCAGACAATATTCCAGGCGTTCCAGGCATTGGCGAGAAAACAGCGATTGAACTGATTCACAACTACAAGTCTCTAGACGGCGTGTTTAAGCATCTTGATGAAATCAAGGGCGCCCGGCAAAAAAAACTTCAGGAAAACGAAGCACTCGCCCGCCTCTCTAAGGAGCTTGCAACTATTGACCAAAACGTTCCGGTGGAAATTGATTTTGAGAAACTGAAGGCAGCTCCGCCCGATGAAACCAAACTCGCACAGCTTGTGAAGCGATTTGAATTTCGGGGCATGGCCAAAGAATTGACTCCGGACGCGTCAGCCAAAACGGAAGTGCGGAATTATCAAATCATTTTAACGGAAGACGCATTAAAAAACTTGGCAGCCGAGCTTGCTCAGGCAAAATTAATTTCAGTGGACACCGAAACTACCTCAGTTGACCCGCTTCGCGCGCACTTAATCGGACTTAGTTTTTCCATTCGTCCGCTAGAAGCTTATTACATTCCGGTTTCTTCAAGCCATCATGCAGCAGAGGGCATGGCTTGGGAACAGGTCCAAAAACACATCGCCTCCATTTTGGAGAATGAACGCATTCGAAAGTGCGGACAAAACATCAAATATGACTGGATTGTGCTCAAACAGCACGGAGTCAAGTTGCGGGGTATTTGGTTTGACACGATGATTGCTTCTTATTTGGTCAATCCCATCAAATTCAATCACAATCTGGACGACATTAGTTTTGAGTATTTGGGGCTGCAGAAAATTGCACTCAAAGATTTAATTGGCTCCGGCCGCAAAGAAATTTCAACGGATCAAGTGCCGCTTGAGCGGATGGCTGAATATGGCGCTGAAGATGCCGATGCAGTGTTTCGGCTGGTTGAGATTTTGCAAAAACAGCTTGAGGCGGGAGACTTGATGAATTTGTTCGAGCAAGTCGAGATGCCTTTGCTTGAGACGCTTGCTCAAATGGAGCTGAATGGCGTCACACTCGATTTGGATTTACTCGAGCGGCTTTCGCGCATCCTTGATTCTGAAATCAAGGCGCTTGAGCAGAAAATTTATGGCGAGGCTGGGCAAACTTTTAACATTAACTCCACCAAACAGCTTTCCGACATTTTATTTACCCAGCTCAAACTCCCCATCGTGAGGCGAACCAAAACAGGGTATTCGACCAACGCCGATGTGCTTGAGCAACTCAGTCAAACTTATTTGCTGCCAAAACTCTTGCTGGAATACCGGGAAAAAACAAAACTGAAATCAACTTATATTGATGCGCTCCCGCTTCTGGTTGACCCAAATACCAAATTGGTTCACACTTCGTTTAATCAAACCGTGACATCGACAGGCCGGCTTTCAAGTTCAGACCCCAATTTGCAAAACATTCCGATTAAGACAGATTTTGGAAGAGAAATTCGGCGCGCTTTTATTCCGCGCGGTAAAGAGCGCAAAATTCTTTCAGCAGATTATTCTCAGGTGGAGCTCAGAATTCTCGCGCATTTGGCAAAAGACCCCGTGCTTCTTCAAGCATTTCGCAACGATGAGGACATTCACGAGTTAACGGCCACGACGCTTTATGGGGTTTCTGGAGATCAAGTCACGCGTTTGATGCGCAATGCAGCGAAAACAGTTAATTTTAGCATTGTGTATGGCGTGAGCGCTTTCGGTCTTGCTCAAGGACTTGGAATTTCAATTTCAGAAGCCCAAATTTTTATCGATGCTTACTTTAATCGCTATGCTGGAGTGAAAAGTTATTTGGAATCGCAGAAAGAAGAAGCCCGCCGTCAGGGTTTTTTATTGACTGTTATGGGAAGACGTTCTTATTTTCCAGACATTCACGCGGGCAATCCCGCCCGCCGCCAGTTTGCAGAGCGCGCCGCGATTAATGCTCCAATTCAGGGCTCGGCTGCTGACATCATTAAGATTGCGATGATTGGAATTCAAAAATCGCTTGTGCAACAAAAGCTCAAATCACTTATGATTCTTCAAGTCCATGACGAACTTGTTTTTGACGTTGCACCCGGCGAAGAAAAAGAATTAAGCGCGTTGGTTAAAGACAAAATGGAAACTGCTTTCCCGCTTGAAGTTCTGCTTAAAGTGGATTTGACCGTAGGCGCAAGCTGGTACAAAG
>JAHFHD010000022.1:18479-25405 GCA_023247075.1 Candidatus Omnitrophota bacterium
CTCGTTTGGTCATAGGAGTAACCGGTACATTTGGCAGCGGAAAAAGCACGGTGAGCCAACTTTTTAAAAAATATGGCGCCCGTGCGGTGATTAGCGCAGATGTAATTGCTCAGGAAGCATACCAAGACCGCGCCATTCAAACTAAACTTAAAAAAATTTTTGGATTTCGCACTCATCTGAATCGCGCAGCAATTGCCAAAGAAGTTTTTTCAGATGGGCGAAAAAGAAAGCTGCTTGAAGCACTCATTCATCCTTTTGTCAGAAAAAAAATTCAAAAAGAATTGGCAGCGCTTCAAGATAGAGTGGCGATTGTTGAAGTACCGCTTTTATTTGAGACAGGTTTTGAGCAATTCTGCGATGTTACTGTTGCAGTAACAGCGCCTCAGCCTCAAATTGAAAAGCGGCTTACGAAGCAGGGATTTTTAAAATCAGAAATTAGGGCGCGTCAATCGGCGCAACTTTCACAAACTGAGAAATGCCGCCTTGCTGATTTTGTAATTCGAAATTCAGGAAGCAAAGAAGAACTTCGTGAGCAGGTCATGCGGCTCATGGAAAAAATTGTGTTTCAGAATAGTTCACTAAATAAAGGAGTAAAATAAACATGGTCAGAGATCATTTGAATCGTGGACAACGAAAAAGCACAGCGGTTGAACAATCTCCCGCACCCAATCCCGCTTCTATTGTAGCGCCGCGACAGGCATCTTCCCCAAAAGAACTGAGTAACGGAGGAGATTCGCTTGATGTGGCAGCGCTTAAAAAAATGAAGGTCTCGCTCCTTCAAGAAACGGCGAGAAAATTTCGCATTGAAGATGAGACCGGCCTCAATAAACAGGAGCTGATTTTTAAAATTCTTCAGGCGCAGGCAGAACATTCAGGTCTTATGTTTGGCGAGGGCGTGCTCGAAATTTTGCAGGACGGCTTCGGTTTCTTAAGGTCGCCCAATTACAATTATTTACCCTCACCCGATGACATTTATGTTTCTCCATCTCAAATTCGGAAGTTTGGGCTCAAAACCGGAGACACTGTAAGCGGTCAAATTCGTCCTCCCAAAGAAGGAGAGCGGTATTTTGCTTTGCTTAAAGTAGAGGCTGTCGATTACGAAGACCCAGAAGCAATTAAAGACAAAATTCCATTCGATAATTTGACACCGCTTTACCCTAACGAGCGTTTGATTCTTGAGACCGATCCACAGGAACTCAATATGCGGGTCATGGAACTTTTGACGCCGATTGGTAAGGGTCAAAGAGGACTCATTGTGGCACCGCCTTACAGTGGAAAAACAATTCTGCTCCAAAAAATTGCGAACAGCATCGTTAAAAATCAACCCAAGGTTTATCTCATCGTTCTTCTAATTGATGAGCGGCCTGAAGAGGTGACAGACATGCAACGTTCTGTCCGCGGTGAAGTAATTTCTTCCACATTTGATGAGCCCGCCGAACGCCACGTTCAAGTGGCCGAAATGGTGATTGAAAAAGCAAAACGGCTGGTTGAACGCAAACGCGACGTCGTGATTCTCTTAGACAGCATCACGCGACTGGCTAGGGCGTACAACACCGTGGTGCCTCACTCGGGAAAAATTCTCTCAGGCGGAGTGGATTCTAATGCACTTCACAAACCAAAGCGTTTTTTTGGCACAGCGCGAAACACTGAAGAAGGAGGCAGCCTCACGATTATTGCGACTGCACTCGTCGACACAGGTTCGCGGATGGACGAAGTAATTTTTGAGGAATTTAAAGGTACTGGCAATATGGAACTTCAGCTTGACCGCAATTTGTTCCAGAAGAGAATTTACCCAGCAATCGACGTCAAGAAATCCAATACGAGAAAAGAAGAGATGCTCATGCATCCAGATGAACTGAGCCGTGTTTGGGTTTTAAGAAAAGTACTCAATGAGCTGAATACGGCAGAAGCGATGGAGCTTCTCCTTGAACGCCTCGGGAAAAGCAAAACGAATGCAGAATTTTTGATGAGTTTAAATAAAGGTTGATGAAATAAAATAAAGAAGAGGAGAACGAATCAATGAAAAAAGAAATACACCCAAAATATGGACCGGCTGTGATTCGATGTGCTTGTGGGAATGTGATTGAGACCTCAAGCACCAAGCCGGAAATTTCAGTCGACATTTGTTCGGCATGCCACCCACTTTTTACAGGAAAGCAAAAACTGGTGGATACAGCAGGCCGTATTGACCGCTTCCGAAAAAAGTATGGTTCACGCTCAAGCGCCGCGAAGTCGTAATGACAATGCTCTGCTTGAAATTCAAGAATCTGGTTTTGGGCAGCGTCATCGCCTAATTTCATTTCCTGCCATGTGGAAAGAGCGGGTGAGCAAAGCCGTTAGTCGTGCTGAAGAGTTGAAGTCACTGCTTGCCGACCCAAATACATTCAAAGACCAAGCCAAATACCAGTCATATTCAAAGGAGCTTGCTCGTCTGAAGCCTTTAATTGCTTTGTCTGGCGAGTATGAACGTGTGGGCCGTGAGCTTGAAGAAGCGACGTCGCTTTTGAAAGCTGAATCCGGTGACGAAGAACTCGCCAAATTTTATCGTGAGGAACAAAATCATCTTCTTGAGAAGCACAAGGGAATTCAGACTCAAATTGAAGAAAAATTACTCGAAGGTTCCGACCCCAATAGAGACCGGAACATCATTATTGAAATTCGCGCTGGAACGGGTGGTGAAGAAGCCGCTCTATTTGCGAGAGACTTGTACCGAATGTACAGCCGCTACGCTCTTGAGCATCGCCTCACCATTGAAGTAATAGACACAAGCCTCACTGGCAAAGGCGGATTTAAGGAAATCATCTTTGGCATTTCCGGCAATGAAGCATATCAAAAACTTCGATTTGAAAGTGGCACTCACAGGGTTCAGCGGGTTCCTGAGACGGAGTCAAATGGACGAATTCACACTTCAGCAGTGACAGTTGCCGTACTGCCTGAAGCAACCGAGGTAGAAATTGATTTGAAGCCTGAAGAATTGAGAATTGACATTTGCCGCTCCGGAGGGCCAGGAGGACAAGGAGTTAATACGACAGATTCAGCAGTTCAAATTTTGCACATCCCAAGCGGACTCATTGTTCGCTGTCAAGATGAGCGTTCTCAGCATAAAAATAAAGCAAAAGCATTCCGTGTTTTAAGAGCACGCCTTCTTGAGCAAGAGCGGGAAAAACAAATGAAACAGATTTCAGCAGACCGCAGAAAGCAAGTGGGCAGCGGAGACAGAAGTGAAAAAATCCGGACCTACAATTTTCCAGACAGGCGTGTTACCGACCATCGAATTGGACTCACGCTTCACGCACTCCCTGAGATTTTAGATGGAAAAATGGAAGATTTAATACAAGCACTTCAGAAAGAAGACCGTGAGCGGCGTTTGCGCGGCGAAGGGTCATTATGATTCAGCAGGTAAAGGAGCGCGGTACTATTTTGGTTTACATTGAAGAGGGGGCCGATTTTTTAGCGTCCCACGGCGTTCCAGATGCCCGACTTTCTGCAGAAGAATTGCTTGCGTCTGTGTGCAGTTCTTCAAGACTTGCTCTTTATCAGGTGCTAGATCAAAAACTTCCAAGCGCTTTAAATACAAAATACCATGATTTGCTCAAGCGCCGCTCAGAACGTTACCCGCTTCAATACCTTCTGGCGCGGCAGCCTTTTCGATTTGTGTCGCTTGAAATTGGGACAGGGTGTTTAATTCCAAGGCCAGAAACCGAAGGGCTTGTGGACATTGTTCTGGAAGCGCTTCCTAAAAATAGGCCGCTTTACATTCTTGACATCGGAACAGGCTCCGGCAATATTTCTATTAGTCTTGCCTGCGAGCGCCCCCAGTGGTCACTGGTTGCGACCGACATTTCTGAACGCGCTTTGGCTTATGCAAACCGAAACATTTTGACAAATGGAGTGAGCAGTCGGGTAAAACTTGTTCAGGCCGACCTTTTTGAAATTACGCGTGAGCCACAGTTTGACGCTCTTGTGTCGAACCCGCCTTATTTAACAAACGCGGAGCTTGAAAGTGCTCAAGCAGAACTTTATTATGAACCGCGCGAGGCGTTGTTTGGTGGAAGCGACGGCCTTGCGTTTTACCGGCGAATTATTTCTTTGGCACCTCAAATTTTAAAACCGGCTGGGCAAATTTTCTTTGAAATTGGATTTGGACAGGCTGAATGTGTCACTGAAATACTCACCCGGGCAGGTTTTGAAAACACACAGGTCAAAAAAGACAATTCAGAAATTGAGCGGTATGTCTCAGCATTTTGGAAAATGTAAAGGAGCGAATCAAGCTTAAATGGACAAAATTGTGATTCAAGGCGCAAGACGTCTCAAAGGAGAGGTCGAAATTTCCGGGGCGAAAAATGCAACCCTTCCGATTATGGCTGCTGCACTTTTGACAGATGAAGTGTCGCGCATCGAAGGTGTTCCCCGTTTAAGAGACGTGCAAACGATGATTCGGCTGCTGCGGGTGCTTGGGGCAAAAGTAGATTTTTCAAATGGCGCACTTGAAATCAAACCAAGCCGCACTTTAAAAACAGTAGCTCCTTACCACTTAGTTAGTACGATGCGCGCTTCTTTTTGCGTGCTTGGTCCTTTGCTTGCCCGCTTGGGCCGCGCTGATATTTCTCTTCCGGGTGGTTGCGTAATTGGAGCACGACCGATTGATTTGCATCTGAAGGGACTCGCCTCTTTAGGTGCCTCCATAACGATTGAACATGGTTTTGTAAAAGCGCGGGCAAATCGTGGTCTGAAGGGTGAAGATATTTATTTGGGCGGTAAATTTGGCTCCTCTGTTCTTGCTACAGCTAATGTTCTGATGGCCGCCACTCTGGCGAAGGGCGTTACCTACATCGAAAATGCAGCTTGTGAACCGGAACTAGTTGATTTAGCTGATTTTCTGGTTAAAATGGGAGCGAAAATTCAGGGGCAAGGTTCCCATCTGATTGAAATTCGGGGTGTCCAAAAACTGCACGGAGCAAAACACCGCGTCATCACAGACCGCATTGAAGCTGGCACGTTTATGGTGGCAGGCGCCATGCAAAAGAGCAATGACATCACCATTCGAAATTGTAATCCCGAGCACAATCACGCTCTTTTAGATAAATTGCAAGAGGCTGGTATTCGCGTGAGAAGAACCAAATCAACGGTTCGGATTTCGAGGCATGGAAAGCTTGAGCCAGTAGATGTTACGACACTTCCTTACCCAGGTTTTCCAACGGACCTTCAGGCTCAACTGATGGCACTCGCGTCAGTGACCCCGGGGATTAGCGTGATTACCGAAAAAATTTATCCGGACAGATTTATGCACGTGAGCGAGCTCAATCGAATGGGCGCAAACATTTTTTTGGAAGGCTCAAGCGCAATTGTTCACGGCAAAAGCCGCTTAAGCGGTGCGCCGGTCATGGCATCTGACCTCCGGGCAAGTGCAGCACTCGTGCTTGCAGGTCTTGCGGCAGAGGATAAAACAGAAGTGCATCGGGTTTACCATTTGGACCGTGGCTACGAAAACATCGAAGAAAAACTTTTGAAATTAGGCGCGGACATTAAGCGGGAAAGAGAATAATCTCGCTGGGATTTTTTGAAGGTTGAAGTTAGATTTGAAAATTAAAGCAGTTCATAAAGGAGGCATACTTTGGCGGTACGCATTCGATTAAAACGGTTTGGAGCTAAGGGGCGGGCGCAGTGGCGCGTGGTTGTTACGGATTCGAGATTTCCGCGCGACGGGCGTTTTATTGAGCAGGTTGGGTATTACAATCCACTTGAAGATCCGGCAGCGACTGAGTTGAAACTTGCGCGCATTGAAGATTGGATTTCAAAAGGTGCAAAGCCCACTGACACAGTCAAGAGTCTGATTAAAAAAGTGAAGCGGGCAAAGGCATAATACTACCCACTTTTTATTCTTGCTTTTTGAAACTCATGGGAAACTTATTGTGAGCCGTACAAGTTTGAGAATTGATATTCTCACGCTCTTCCCAAAGCTTGTGGAAGGGCCGCTTGAGGAATCAATGGTCAAGCAGGCGAAGAAGCGGGGAGCGGTTGAGATTTACGTGCACAATCTCCGTGACCATGCACCTGACCGGCACAAGACTTGTGACGACAAACCATTCGGCGGTGGGGCAGGGATGATTTTGATGGTTCAACCTATTTATGACTGCCTCCAGTCAATTCCGAAAAAAGGTTTTCGCGTCCTCGCGTCTCCAAGGGGAAAAGTTTTTGATCAGCAAGTAGCAAAGCGGCTTGCCCGGAAACGACATTTAATTTTTATTTGCGGGCATTACGAAGGGTTGGACGAACGTGTTCACAATCATCTGGTTGATGAAGAAATTTCTGCGGGAGATTTTGTAACAACGGGTGGAGAACTTCCAACCCTTTTGTTTGTGGATGCAGTGATTCGGCTTGTTCCAGGTGTGCTTGGAAATCAAAAGTCTCTTGAATCTGAATCGTTTGGAGAAAATCTTTTGGATTACCCGCAGTACACTCGGCCAAGAGTTTTTCAAGGATGGAAGGTGCCAGGGCCGCTTATTTCCGGAAATCATGCTGAAGTTGAACTGTGGCGGAAAAAAGAAAGAAAGTGGCTGACTCAAAAATGGCGTCCAGACCTTTTAAGCGCCAATGCCATGTGAAGCATTGGTTTTTAATTTATAAAGAAAATTCTACATCCTTATGTCATTCTGACCCCGAAGGGGGAAGAATCTAGCAAACGTGAAATCCCTCGCGTCGTTCAGGATGACAGCGAAAAGTAAATGTAAAGAAATTTACACTTTGTACGCTTGATAAGTTTAACTTTGGAGGTAATTCCGTGAATAAGATTGGATTAATTGAAAGCCCATATCTCAAAGCAAAGGTACCGCAGTTTCGAGTAGGAGACGAAGTGCAGGTTCACTTGAAAGTAAGTGAAGGTGACAAAACCCGCATTCAGGTGTTTGCTGGCACGGTCATTAGTA
>JAHFHD010000084.1 GCA_023247075.1 Candidatus Omnitrophota bacterium
AAACGTTATGCGGCTGCGGTTCACGACCTCCTCGATGGAAATTCTTTTGATGATTTTGCAAAAAAACTAGGTGTCCGGCTCCCAAAAATTGACCGCACGTGGCTTGGAAGGAAGGACGCGCGGTGGTAAAAAATAGCGGGGGCTCGCAAAAGCCAGTCATTGGAATCACTTGCGAAGTCAATAAATTAAAACCTTATTACTCAGAGTTTGAACTAGTTTGTGATTACCGCTATGTCCGGGCCATCATCCGTGCAGGCGGCATCCCAATTTTGATTCCAATTAATCACGATGAACGGTCTATTCAGAAATTACTCGGAATTTTGAGTGGACTTTTGATTACGGGCGGCGCTGACATTCACCCAAGCTTTTACGGGGAAACCTGTCGGCAAAAAATTCAGCCGATGTACCGGGGCCGCACGCTTTTTGACATCAAACTGTACCGAATGGCGGAACGGAAAAATCTTCCGGTGCTGACGATTTGTTACGGCACACAGCTGCTTAATGTGATTTATGGCGGGACACTTTTCCAGGACATCCAGAAAGAAATTCCAAGAGCAGCCAATCACAGGTCAAGACGAAAACCGTTTCATCTGGTTCAACTCACCAAGGATTCCAAGCTGGCCCAAGCGTTTGGAAAATCAAACCTTTTAGTTCACAGTGAGCACCATCAAGCGGTGAAGAAACTCGCTCCAAAGTTGCGAGCAGTTGGCTATTCTGAAGATGGAATTATTGAAGCTGTTGAGGGGCCGAGCAATGTTTTTTCCGTCCAGTGGCATCCTGAACGGCAGGAGCGCGACTTGGTTCAAAGAAAATTGTTCCGCTGCTTCATTCTGCTGTGTAAAAAGAAACACCTGTAAACTTTATTTGATGGGCGCTTCTATTCTGCCTTCGTCTCATTAAAATTCAAACAATTGGGTTATTTGACGGAATGTGTTCTGATTTGTTACACTTTCTCGCATGTGGCAGGAAAAGCGTTCCAGCCCGCGGCACGTAATTGAACTTCCCATCCAATACCAGCAGGTTGAAGGGCGGGATGGAGGATTTTTAAAAATCATGCCGTTAAAGGGTTTGCAAAGTCAGACCAAAGATTTCTCAGAAAGTGGCCTTCTTTTTTTAACGCATGAATGTTTTAAGAAGGGTGCGTTTCTGGAATTGACTTTTTGCCTCAGAGACAAGGTATTTAAGGCAAAAGGTTGCGTGGTTCGTAGTGAATCAGACCAAGAATCAAAAATGTACCGGACGGCTGTTTCCTTTTTGGCGCCGGACAGTTTATTTAAAGTAAAAATAGCGGAGCAAATTTACCTGATTGAACAATACCGGCAGTCTCTTTCAGAAAAAGAAGAGCGGCTTGTGACGGAGCAGGAGGCGGCTGAAAAATGGATTCGCAAAAACTCCACAGAATTTTCTAAGTTTTACCCCCGCTAATTTTTCGAAAAAGTCTTTAAAAAATAAAAGAAAGGGTGCTGGGATGACAAAAACAAAATCAAATGGAAAAAAATGTTTGGTTTGGAAAACTTTGGTTTATTTGATGCTCGCAGGTGCTTTGTTTACTTACGTGTGTCCTTTTGTGCGTGTGCGGGTTCCGGCTCTTGGAACAAGAACCTGGAGTGTTCGCGATATGGTTCAGACAGCATCTAAAGTAATCCCGTCAAAAACAAATACCGCTCAATCTTTTAATCCAAGTTTCGACTTCATAGATTTTATTCGTGAACTGCTTCCGCGGGGAGAAGGTTTTCGCTTGGAGCAGGAAAGAACCCTCTTATTTGTAATGGGTGCTTTTGTTCCGCTTGCGCTGATTGTGGTTTATGTCACGCTTGTACTCACTTTTTTTCTGGCGCTTCTAAAAAATGGAAATCCATATGCTTGGGCAACTGGCATTATGAATGTGTGTGTGGGTTACGTGATTGGAAGTATTTACTTTTTTAATCATGCTGCACATGAATCATTTGGTAAAGCGATTACAAGCGCCAAGGCAAATCCATTTTTTCTTGTCACCGAGCGTCTGGTGCAGGACGTTTCTTTGGAACCGGCAAAAGGAGCTTGGGCGCTGATTGCGTTCACGGCAGTTTTGTTTGTTGTGGGCTTGCTCCGGTTAAGTAAGAAATGTAGCAATCAATAAAATTTTATTTTTTTGCTGTCATCCTGAGCGCCCTACGGGGTTCCGTAGGGAAAGCGAAGGATCTTGCATGCGCTAGATTCTTCGGGCTATGCCCTCAGAATGACATCAATTTTTAAACTTAAATTAAGGAAGGAGTAACAGTATGAGTATTCGTGTAGGTGACAAGGTTCCATCTATTAAAGCAGAAGCTTTTTCATCAACTGGAAAGTTTGAGACGGTGGATTTGGCAGGGTTTAAGGGAAAGTGGCTGGTTCTCTTTTTTTACCCGCTCGACTTTACATTTGTTTGTCCGACTGAAATTCAGGGTTTTAACGGCCAATACGAGCAATTTAAAAAGTTGGGCGCTGAAGTGATTGCCATTAGCACAGACAGTGTGTACTCACACAAGGCTTGGACGGAACATGGTTTGGGTCATGTTAAGTTTCCGATGATTGGAGACACGAATCACAATGTCGCAGAGGCGTTCGGTGTATTAGTGCCTGAAAAGGGAATTGCGCTTCGAGGGACCTTTATTATTGATGCGAACGGAGTAGTCCGAAGTTCAGTCATTAATGATTTAGCGGTTGGTCGAAGTGTTAATGAAACGCTTCGCACGCTTCAAGCATTTCAAACCGGTGGTTTGACGGGTTGTGAGTGGCAGCCTGGCCGAGAGACAATTAAGGTTTAAGTCAAGTTTTCGTCATTGCGAGGAGCGTGTGCTAAGCCTAGCGACGAAGCAATCTAAAATCAGAAATTGTTTCGACCTCAGCATGGAACGTTGGCCTCGCAATGACGGTGAACCATTCCTTCCTTTTTACCTTGAATATACAACCTCACATTGACGCTTGCTGTGAAAAACAAAAGAATCAAAAAAAAGGCTTCTGGTTTTTAAATCCTGCTGCGCTCGTTTATGCCGTAACAGGCGGCTTATTTGTTTTGTCCTATTTTCTGTCCCCACTTCATCCCTTTCGCCACACGTTTCTTTTTTATGCTGCCAAAATGTGGTGGGCCATTCTGCTTGGTTTTTTTCTGGGCGGCATCATTGATTATTTTGTTCCAAAAGAATATGTCTCCAAATATCTTGCCGAGCCCCGTAAGAGAACCATATTTTTGTCCGTGTGTCTGGGTCTTTTGATGAGCGCTTGCAGCCACGGGATTTTAGCGCTTGCGATTGAACTTCATAAGAAAGGTGCTTCGGGCGCTGCTGTGATTAGTTTTCTGCTTGCAAGTCCTTGGGCCAATCTTCCAGTCACTTTTCTTCTGATTGGTTTTTTTGGCTGGAAGGGACTGCTCATTATTTGCGCCGCTTGTTTTGTGGCGCTGACTACTGGATTGTTATTTCAGTTGCTTGCCAAGCGCGGCTGGGTCGAGTCAAATCCACATTCGATCCAGGTCGATCAAAATTTTTCAGTCTCAGCAGATATTTTGAAGAGATTTAAAAATTACCGGTCTGGTGTTCAAACTGTTTTAAACGATTTCAAAGGTGTGCTTAAAGGTTCTTATGAGTTAACTCAAATGGTGGCATTTTGGATTGTGATTGGCGTTCTTTTAGCTGCGTTGACTTCTGCGTTTGTCCCCAAGAATTTTTTTGCTCATTATTTTGGAGCCTCACTTTTGGGCTTGCTAATGACGGTGCTTGTTGCCACGATTCTTGAGGTTTGTTCGGAGGGAACTTCTCCGCTTGCTTTTGAACTTTACCGCCAGACAGGAGCTTTTGGGAATGCATTTGCTTTTTTAATGGCAGGTGTCGTGACAGATTACACAGAAATTGGCCTGATTTGGACTCATTTAGGCAAACGGTCAGCTCTTTGGATGTTAACCTTGGCGCTGCCTCAAGTCATTCTGATTGCCCTAAGTTTCAATATTTTTTTCAAATGATTTTTCTTTTTGTTGGAAATTCCCAAATGTAAACATTCTTGCCGGTCGGCAACAATCTTTACATTTTGTAAAAATCGGTAAAAACTTCCAAGTAATTCAGCATGAAAAAAATCTTTTTAGGTATTTTTGTCTTGGCTGCGCTTGTTCCTACGGTGGTGTACTGGTTCTGGATTAGGCCAGCTACCATTGAGACTAAATACCAAGCTGCCCTTAAAAAACATCAGCGAGAAAATCTCCCTGCAATCGAAATGGTCATTGCCAATCAAGCAAAACAGGTCATCTACAGTCTGATGCGGGGAGAGCAGATGTATTTTACGGAACGGGGAGAATACACCTCTGACCTTTTGGTGTTGGCCAAGTATTTTGAAGGCGGAGTTAACTGGATTGAGGGTGACTTGGAATGGTATTACGCGGTAGAGAGTTCAACGAACGGACCGTTTCTTACAGCTACAAGAAAACGGGGTGAACTTAAAGATCGTACTATTACTCTGGATCAACACGGGGTCAGGGGCGGAACTCATCCTTATGGCGCTGCGATCCTCGTTCCCCAAATAGCAACAGCCACACCGATTACGCCCAAGGCAATGACTCAAAAAGTCCAAGTACAAACCACTCAAAGTGTACTCAAAACAATTACGCGTGGAGATTCGCCGCCACAGACAAAAAGAAAAATACTATTCCCCAATCAATTAACAGCTCAAGTGAGTGTGGGAGAGGTCTTCATTGTTCTTTTGGGACTGGTATTAGAAAACGGAGACTATTATTGGACAGAGGTGGAGGGGGAAATTTTGCGGGAAGTTAAAGAGCCGCTGTTCAGTTCGATGTGGCATCAAACTGCTTTCAAGGCTGTCGGAACAGGCAAAGCCATCATCAATGTTTACAAGGGCAATAGCATTGATAAGGCGCGCGGGGAAAAAAACAAAACATTAGTTGCTTCACATGTCATTACGATTCATGAGTCAAATATCTTAACAGGAATAAAAGATTCATCCTAGGAAGACGCGAATTAATAATGTCAATTAAAAAGAATATTTAAATCATACTCTTCCAAAAGCACAAGGATGTTATATTAAACGCCGTGGGAAACTTATATTATTCTCAATTACAATAAGAAAAGGAATAAAGGAATAAAATGAAGAAACAAATGAAATCAAAAGTGAAAACATCAAAACGTTCAGTTAAGAGTTCTGAGGCGGAGCAGCATGAACTGCCAAATCTTGTTGCTGTGATGATGAAGGTTGCAGAGCGGCTTGAGGCGGTGGAGAAAAAAATGGATTTGGTGATTAGTCAGACATCGGTTCGGCGTGAGGATTCAAGACCTGTTCCGCACAATGTTCAGCGTCCAGTGCCTTCTCAATACAGTCAGATGTCTCAACGTCAAAATCAAGGTTCAAACCAAAATCAGATTTTTCAGCAAAACCACAGCCGACGCGAAAGAGTGTTGCATAAAGCAGTGTGTGCAGATTGCCATAAGGATTGTGAAATTCCTTTTAAACCTACCGGAGAACGTCCAGTTTATTGCAAGGAATGCTTTGCGAAACGCAAGACAGGTAATTCCCAACAAACAAATGTACAGCACAGCCGAATGTCAATTCACGAGAGACAGGCGAAAGTTGCGCCCAAGTGGGCAGGTAAAGCGACTATTTCACAGATTGTCTCACCTCCGGTAAATATGTCTTCAAAAAGGAAAAATTCAAAGACTGCAAAAAAATCAAAAAGATAGCCTTGCACCCCCTGTAAAGCAGGTGATTGACAGCGCTGAAACAATATGGTAAAAAATCACTGTGCCTGATGTAAAAGTGTTTGCCATCCAAGAAGCTAATGAGTTACTCCCTCGGTTGACGCTGCTTTTGGAAGAACTCCAAACCAAAAGAGATCAAGTGGCTGATCTGGAAGTAAAAATTGATGCCCTTGAACTGGTCGGTGGGAATGAAATTGAAGAATTAATCAAGCAAAGAGAAGACCTTGTGGCTGAGTTTTATGTCACAGTTGACGAGATTCATGCAAATGGATGTTTTCTTAAAGATGCAGACATGGGGCTGATTGATTTTTATGGGATGTTGGATGGGAAACTTGTTCTTTTTTGCTGGCGTTTGGGCGAAGAAACAGTTGGCTTTTGGCATGATGCGGACAAAGGGTATACTTGGCGGGAACCGCTTCCAGAATCATTAGATTCCTGAGCTTTAAAACTTTACTCAATAAGGTCTAAAAATTATGATTTTAATTGTAGATAATACCTTATTGAGTATTACCGATTTAGGTAAAGAAACTCACGCTTTGTAAGCTTGAGAAGTATAAATGGCCGACTACGGTCAAAAGCTTCCCGAGAATACAAACGGCAAGTATTATGTTGATCGTACCTGCATCGATTGTGATCTTTGCAGAATGACGGCGCCGCGCAATTTTAAGCGTAGTGAACGTTTGACTTTTAGTTATGTGTACCAGCAGCCTGTAACGAGCGAAGAAAAAGCATTGTGCGCTCAGGCAAAAGTTGAATGTCCGGTTGACGCAATCGGAGATGATGGAGTGGAACTTATACTCAATAAAGGTTAGAAATTGCGATTTTTCATATGGCAACCAACACCTTATTGAGTATTACCGATTTAGGTAAAGAAACTCACGCTTTGTGAGCTCGAGAAGAATAAAGAAAATTTAGAAGGAGAAGAGGTTAAAAAATGGCAATGAAGACGACACTGGTTGGCGGGTTTCCTAAAATTGGCGATCGAATTGAAGAGCAAAAATTACGAAAATCATTTCATCAGTTTGACAAGGACGAGCTTTCAGAAGAAGCGCTAGAGCAGGTGAAAGATGAAGTGACTGAAGAGGTGATTCAGCTTGAAGAGGCAAATGGAATTGATTTGCTGACCGACGGACTAATTCGCTGGGAAGACCCTCTTCGTTATTTTGTCAGTCGAGTTTCCGGATTCGAACTGAGCGGGCTCATTCGATATTTTGATACCAATACCTTTTACCGGCAGCCGGTATGTGAGTCGCGCCTAGAGACAATCAAACCGATTTTTGTCCGCGATTTTGAGTTTGCACGCGGGAAATCATCAAAACCCGTTCGAGTAATTTTGCCGGGTCCCTTTACCATTGCAAAACTTTCAGTCAATCATTTTTATAAAGAGCAAAAGCAATTTGTTTTTGATCTCGCGCATTTGATTCATAAGGAAGCGCTTCAGCTTGAAGAAGCCGGATGTGAATTCATTCAATTTGATGAACCTGCGCTGCTGTCTCACAAAGAAGACATCCGACTATTTTTTGATGTGTACCGAATTGTAACTGCGCAATTGTCGAAATCAGAAAAAACAATTTTCTTTAATTTTGGAAATATTCAGGACATTTACCCCAAAATTCTGGACCTTCCGGTGGAGCGCCTTGGTTTTGATTTGACGCAGGGTCATCCAAACTGGGAAGTGCTTGCGAAAGCAAAGATGACAAAAAAGCTAATGGCTGGAATCATTGATTCCCGAAATACCAAGATGGAGCGCGAAGCAGATCTCCTTTCACTCGTTGGCGGGCTTGGGTCTATTGCTGATCCAGATGAAACTTGGCTCACGCATAATTACAGTCTTGAGTTTTTGCCGCGTGAGAACGCCATTCAAAAAATTAAACTATTAACTCAGGTAGCGAGTCAACAAAAAGGGGCAGGTGTTTCATGATTTTAGAAACGACAACTGTTGGCAGTTTTCCTAAGCCGGAATACTTAACCAAATCCAGATTCCAATTTTCCAAACAGCAAATATCACGGGAAGAACTTCTCAGACTTGAGCAGCAGGCCACCAAAGAATGGGTGGAGTTTCAAGAGGAAATTGGCATCGACATCCTTGTAGATGGCGAAATGTACCGTGGAGACATGGTGACTTATTTTGCTGAAAATTTCAAAGGTTTTGAAATTAGCGGGCTTGTCCGTTCTTACGGAAACCGTTATTACCGAAAGCCAGTTGCAGTAGCAGAGATTGAACGTTTAAATCCAGTGACGGTTGAATGGTACCAGTTCACCCAAGCACTTACCAAAAAACCCGTGAAAGGAATGTTGACTGGACCTTACACAATTATGGACTGGTCATTTGATGAATTTTACCCTTCCCGGCGGGATTTTTGTCTGCGGCTTGCAGAAGTCATTCGTGAAGAAGCGCGTGACCTTGAGGCGGCGGGCGCGCAATTCATTCAGATTGATGAACCGGCAGTGTCAGTGAGACCTGAGGAGCTTGACCTTGCAATTGAAGCAATGGGAATTGTCACGAATGGTCTTAAGGCGAAGACTCTGACGCATATTTGCTACGGAAATTTTGAGAAGATTTATCCTAAAATGCTTGAAATTCCTGTCGATCAAATTGATCTTGAACTTTCGAATGCCGAATATGATTTGCTTGATTTATTCAAACGTCATCCGTTTACGCGGGAAATTGGCCTTGGTGTGGTTGATGTCCACAGTCACAGGCTTGAAAGTAAAGAAGAAGTAAAAAAGAGAATTCGCAAAGCCGCAAGTTTAATTCCACTCAAGCAAATTTATGTGAGCCCGGATTGCGGGCTTAAGACGCGCTCGGTTGAAGAAGCAAAGGCAAAACTGAGAGTCATGATGGAAGCAACGCTTGAAGTACGTGAAGAATTTGGGAGTGAAGGCGCCTAATGTCCGAACTTAAAGAAGGTGATTTAGCTCCGGATTTTACAATTCCATCAAGTGAGGGAGAGTCCATAAGTCTCCGAGATTTTAAAGGAAAAAAATCGGTCGTGCTTTATTTTTACCCGAAGGACAGTACGCCGGGTTGCACGATTGAGGCGTGTGATTTTCGCGACCTCAAAAAAGAGTTTGCAAAGCAAGGCGCAGAAATTTTAGGCGTCAGTTTTGACAATCTGAAGTCTCACGAGAAATTTAAGACAAACCACAAGTTGTCTTTCCCGCTGCTTGCAGATGAAGACAAGTCACTTGCAAAACAATACGGCGTGTACAAAAAGAAAAGTTTGTATGGCCGCAGCTACATGGGGATTGAACGCACGACATTTGTCATCAATCAAGATCAAAAAGTAGCCAAGATTTTTCCTAAAGTAAAAGTGCTTGGCCACGCCAAAGAAGTCCTCCGCACTTTAAAAGAATCAACAACATAGGATGAGGGGAACAGGCGCCTGTTTCCCGCAAATCATTTTGATTCATCCCAAACAAAGGCGCGTTTCTTGCTTTTTAATTACCCCTACGATATACTTCCTAAATTACTGAGCTAAATCTATGAAAACACTTAAGATAGGTCTTCTTGGCCTTGGCCAAGTAGGAAGTGGGTTTTACTCCATTTTTGAGGCGAAGCACAAATCCCTGAGCCAAAAATGCGGGGCGAAGCTGAGTCTCGCTCAAGTTGCGGTACATAATCT
>JAHFHD010000174.1 GCA_023247075.1 Candidatus Omnitrophota bacterium
ACCATGTAAAAAATAGGGTTGGCATGCGTCAAGACTTGAAGCTTGTTCGGAAGCATGGAGACCGAATGAAAAACACCGCCAAAAAAAATAAGCGGCGTAATGACAAAGGTCGTGCAAATAGTCAGGTGTTCAAATTCTTCGGCAAAAAGTGCAATCACGGCGCCGATTGAAGAAAAGGAAAGAGACACAAGGAGCGCCATCACAAAAACCACTTCCGGATGTCGAAGCGGCGTGTGCGTAAAAATAAGAGACACCAAGTAAACACCCGTTCCCGTGACAAAGCTTCTTACAAACCCGCCAATCAAAATGGCAAGCACCATTTCAACGTAGGAAAGCGGAGAGACCAGAATTTCCTGAATGTGTCCCGCCCAGCGGGAAATAAAAAGTGAGCTCGAAGTATTTTGGTACGCACTCTCAATCACGTACATCATCACGAGCCCCGGAATTAAAAAACTGAGGTAGGTGAATCCCCCTACTTTTTCGATGTGCGAACCAATCGTGTACCCAAAAATGGAAATAAAAAGAAAACTTGAAACGAGCGGAGGAATAATCGTCTGTAAAAAAACGGATGTAAAGCGCACCACTTCACGATGAACAAGCGTCCTAAATCCAATAAAATTATTCATGTTGATTGTGATTGAGTCATTTAGTGAACCTTTGCAAAATAATCTCATTTCTATTCTTTAACTCCCCCTGCCCCCTCTTTTAAAAAAAGAGGGTGTGTGTTTCGCCTTCTTGTTTCCCTTAAATCATTTCTCCCCCTCTTTACTAAAGAGGGGGTTGGGGGGGGTTCTTTGTTTTACAGAAATTTAGTCAATGAACACCAGATTCTTTTTTAGTCAATTCAAGAAACACTTCTTCAAGAGTTGTCCGTTTTATGTCGACGCCGAGCACTTCAAAACCGTGAGCATGAATGGTTTTAAGCAATTTGGAAAGCGAGTGACTTCCCTCACGAATACGCAGAAACTTCCCATCTTGGAAAAGTTCTGCGCCAAATTCGTCAAACGCCTGCGGCACTGTGGTCAAACTTTGGTCAAGTTCAATTTCAATCAGGTCTCTACTCATCTGCTTAATCAATTTGGTTTTGTCGTCCAGCGCCACCATATGTCCTTTGTGAATGACTCCGATTCGGTCGCAAAGTTTCTCAGCCTCTTCAATGTAATGGGTTGTTAAAAAAATGGTTGTGCCGCTTTGGTTGATTTTTCTGAAAAAATCCCAGAGCCGGTACCTCAGTTCCAAATCAAGTCCGGCAGTGGGTTCATCTAAAATCAAAATTGCGGGGCGATGAACCAGAGCGCGGGCAATCAAGAGCCGGCGCTTGAGTCCTCCGGAAAGTCTGCGGAAATCAAAGGTGCGGTATTCAATCAAATCAAATTCTTCAAGCAGCTCTTCAGCACGGATTTTTGCCTCTTTTCTGGGCACGCCAAAATAACCGGCTTCAAAAGTGAGAATTTGTTCGGCGGTGAGAAATGGGTCAAAATTAAATTCCTGGGGGACGAGGCCAATCATTTTTCGCGCGCTCCGGTAATCGCTCGTGACATCATGACCAAACACGCGCACAGAACCTTGTTGGTAATGAGCAAGCCCCGTGATGATGCTGATTGTGGTTGTTTTTCCGGCGCCATTTGGACCGAGAAAACCAAAGAAATCTCCTTCCAATACATTAAAGGAAATGTGATTGAGCGCTTGAAGTGTTTTGTACCGCTTAGAAAGGTTTTGAATCTCAACTGCAATGCGGCGCGCGGACTTTTTTTCATCCGCTTTGGGATGGCTGTTTTTCATGATGTCTTGGTAATGTCCTGAGATGGGCAAACTATTAGGACATTAGAAATCAAATCCCACCCGCTTCAAACTCGCGCAGGGATTCCAAGGTGCGTTCAGGCTCGGATGTTTTGAGGACAATGCAGCCGGCTTTTTGAAATTTGGAGGCGGTGCAGTACGCATATTCAATATTGATGTCTGCACGGCTTAAACATTGGGCAATGCGCGCCATCACTCCGGGGTCATTATTCACCGGAAGCATCACCACATTTTGCTCGGTAATGTAAAACTCTTCCTGCTCAAGCAGGAGAATCCCCTTTGTAGGCTCATCCAAAATCACCCGCACCACTGCATTGTCAACGGTGTCATGAACAGAAAGTGCTAGGATGTTGACATTTGCTCCAGAAAGCACGCCGCAAATCCGGGCAAGTAGTCCGGGCCTATTGGCCATAAACACTGAAATCTGCTTTTGAATCGGCAAGTGTACCTCTGCTTGATTATTTTACAATTATGCAACCTTTTATTGCACTAGACTCTTGTCATCCTGAGAGAGGCCGTTAGGCCGACCGAAGGATCTAGTGAACAAAATCTAAATCGCTCAAACAAACAACCTGTCCCCCTGCGCCCAATTTTCTCCGCTTACTTCATCAAATACAATGTAGGTGTGGTCTTTGGCTTTCCCTGCATGCTTCAAAAGAGATTCTGAAATGTCTTTCGATATTTTTTCCTTCTGCGCCTTATTCAATTTGCCCACAACTTTGACATTCACATATGGCATGACAATTTCCCTCTCCACTTGAATTTCTAAAAAGTCAGAATTATTTTTCAATCGAAAGAAATAGAGGCTTTATGATATCACTCCATAGAAAAATTGCATTTATTTTTCTGGTTGAAGCCGCTTGAGGGTAAGCCGATAATCAGTTTATGCGTATGGCAAGAATGGTTGGTTTTGTTGCGATTGGATTGGTTGGTTTGGCGTTTGCTTTTCATTTTTTCAAAAAGCCATTTGAGCACCAAATAGAACCTGCTCAAAAGATTTCTATTCAACCAGAGCCATTTCCTCTTCCTGAAAAACCTCAGATGCTTGAGTCTCATCTGTTGCATCCGCATTTGGTTTTTGATTTTAATCAAAAGGATGCTCTGCGTGGATGGGAAGAAAAGCCATTTCTGGGTCATACCTCCTATAAAATCGAGTTTCAGGGAGCAGAAGGAGTTTTGCATTCGCAAAGCCAAAAAAATTCCTCAGCCATTTTTTACCGGCTCAAATATAATCTCCACGAATATCCGTACATTTCATGGAAGTGGCGAGCTAAAAAATTCCCTGATAAAAAGTCTGCAATCAGTTTAAAAGATCAAGATGATTTTCCCGCGCGCCTGCTTGTTGTATTCTTGTCACCTTTTTTTGTTCACATCGAATGTATTGAGTATGTCTGGGATGAAAAACTTCCGGGGGGCGTCACGCACATCAGTCCATTTTCT
>JAHFHD010000085.1 GCA_023247075.1 Candidatus Omnitrophota bacterium
GCAACGTAATACGTTCATTGTCATTTAAATTTGGATTGGCGATTGCGAATTTCAGAATGCCAATCACCAGTCCATCACTTCTGAGCGAATCTAAGTTTCCATTAAATGCCGCGTCAATCAATTGTTTAAGCACATCAACTTTGTCTTGTCCATTCTCTTCATAAGCTGCGATTTTAATTTTTTCAGCGTCACTTTTTTCCTTAAGTGCACGCCCTGCTTCAAGTTGCTTGATACTAGTAATTATTGTGGAATCAGGACTTGGTGAAAGTTGCTTGTAAAAATCATCTATGTTTTTTTCAATAGTTCCTACTTCTTGAACCAAATTCCTAAAATTTCCAAGATGAGAAGCGAGGCCGGTGCTTGACGCACCAGTTGAAGACACATGAATATCCGGTGCCGCGGCCTGTTTTTCAGGAGTTAAATTTTCAAGAGTTTTGCCAGCATATTTTTTACTAAGCGTATCAATCACATTGGAAATAGCTACATCATTGATTCCTTTGGCATCAATCATTTCGTCAACATACTGTTCGATTTGGCCGAGCAACACTGCCTGATCTTTGTTAGCAATTGACGTTTCAGTTATGCCATCTAATCCAGCAGCTTGAGCTTTTGCCTGAGCTTTTAAGGCAAGTTCGTGAAAATTTTTACCCAATGCACTCAGTTGCAATTTAGTCATTCCAAGCTGAGTTGCTTTTATGCCAATCGCCTTCATGCTTAATTGATTTAGGTCTTTCATACCAAGCGCATCGACTGCAAAACGCCGCCAAAGCCTGAGTTCAACTAATTCATGTACAATTTCACTGGCATTATTTCCATAAGCCGCATTTTGACTCATTCCAATATGACCAAGACTCTGTCCATCTACATTCAAGTTCCAGAAATAAATCAACTCTCCTAGAGACGATATTAAATCAGGTCTTGCAACTCCGTCTGGAAACCCCTGGCTTTCTGCCTTTTTCGCTAAAGCAGGGCCATAATACGCATTATTAAATTCATCATGAGTGGCGGGTTTCTTTTTTGGCTGCTCGGCTTTTTTAGCTTCAACTGGTTTCTCCAGATTATTCTTATTCTGCTCAACTAAAGAATTGAATTCACTCACTATGCCAGGTGTGATTTGACCCTCGACAATACGTGGCAATAGTTCTGCCATTGCTTTTTGTTCTGCTTGAATTGTCAATGAGTCTAGACTTTGATTATTATCAATTGAAAAGCGATTGCTAAGTTGATTTAGTTGACTTATTCTCTGAGCAATTGTTTTCCGCATAGCTAAATTTGTGGTTAACGTTTGATTAAAATTAAGAAAAGCAGAAGCAATTAGAATCATTCCAGAAATGATTTTTTGATGCGACTCAAGATTGGTGTCATCATCTATGCCCAAAATCAATCCTCTGAGCTGCTCGACAATGGTTCTCAGGCCATTTGTCTTCAGTTGTAAAATGCTGAGCGTTCTTGCCAATTCAACCATTTTTTCTGCACGATTTTGCGGCTTTTGTTCAGTTTTTGCCTGATTTAATTCAGTTTCAAATTGCTGCCATTCACTTTTTAACTGACCAGTTTGGGTAGAGAAAAACTCAAAAAATAGACTCAATCTTGGGTTTAACATGGCTAACCCATTCTCCAATATTGTTGGTCCCTGATCGGTTGCAATGGTCGGGCTATTTCCGGATATTAACGCGAAAATACTATTAATATCGCTCAAAGCAGCTCCACCAATCACCGCTTGTTGAAATGCCTTTTCGTGCTCGTAGATAACTGCCGTCAAGTCACCATTAAACTGCTGAGTGAGAGTGGTTAAATCACTCTTAATGCGCTCTGGCAAAGATTCATTTTTTAAAATTTCAGTCAATGAAATTTGAGCCAAAACTGCATTAAGAAAAACCTCTACATTTTCAAAACCAAGCTTTTCAGCTGCTGCCTCAATATCAAGATTAAGCACCTGATCTAAGATGGTGCCAATAGAAACTTCTTGATTCAGATCAAGTCCAAAAAGTCGTTTGGCTAATGCGTTCTGATTAGTTGAATCATTTCCAATTAAGTTAAGCACACTGTTACCCTTGAGCGGTTGACCGTTTTGATTAAACATGCGAATAAAGCTAATTCCGTTAAGCGTTAAACTCTTAGCAAAATCTAACGTATTCGTGATTCGCGAATCTTGCATACCCCCTATGGAAAAACCGAACCTACCAAGCTCAGAATTAACATTTGAATTTGAAAGAATATCTAACGCATAAATCCTCATGAGTCCAATTCCAAGATTTTCAAGTAAGTTCGCAACATCTGAATTCTTATTAGTAGGGTCACTTGACAACAATTCACTTACTTTTTTCTCAGTAAAATCGTCGTTGGAGTTATTTAGAATTTTTTTGGCCTGAGCATTTAATATGGTTACGTCAATTCCAAGTTGCTCAGCAAGTTGGGTTAGCGTTAAGTCTTGGTACTGATTAGAAAGCTGAAGCTCTCTCACCCAAAAAGCAACAGATTGACCTGTAGATTGAGCAAGTGTAGCAAGTAAAACATGCGGAAATAAATTACCTACAGCATAAGAAAATTTATTGGCATTTGAAAATTCTTCGATTGTTTGCTCATTAAGCGAAAGAAATGCGGCAACTCTGATTTGAGCAAGCAACCGGCTAGCAAGTACTTCTTCAGTAAGCCCAAGTTTTTGCGCTGCTTCACTAAGCGAATCATTACCGGCAATTTGACTCGTACTAATACCTTCGCCAAAGTTGATGTCAGAAATTTGATTAGCATGCAAAAGAGATTGCACATCTCTCATATTTCCAATGCTATTTCGATTCCAGAATTTAACACTGGTTTCACCCCGCATCAAAACCACATCACTGAGCGATTGATCCGCGCGAACAAATGGCAGGACTGCAGTAGCGCCAATATTAAAGGCAATGCTTCCAAGCCCAATTCCTTGAACTTTTGCAAGCGCACCAAGCTTAATTGACGCCAAGTCCAGTTTTTGTGCAATTTCTGCATCAGTAAGTGTGGGATTTTTTCCTTTTAAATATTCGCGAAATTGCTTCAAATTCATCTTTTTAATATCCTCAGTAAGATCGCCACTAAATTGATTTTTAAAATCAGTTTCACTTTGAGTTCCTGTAAAATCACGTGAGGCATAAATTTCTGAAATGGTAGCAGTTGTCCGTTCGAGCAAATGAAAGCTTGATGAATATGGACCAGCATCAACCACCTGTTTTGCAGTCATGGTTCCCGTCACAAAAAAACCTCCGTCTGGAGATGCAAATTCAGAAAGTTTATTTAAAAATGGATTGATGTACTTCTCAAAAATTGCGACGAGCGTTGCCGTCGTTAATGAAAGGAGGAAATTTTTTCCATACCCGGTACCACCCCAAAACCGATTGTCTAAAGTCGTAAGCAACCAATCCACAACACTGATTGATGCAAGCAAATACGTTGCAAAGCTTGCCATGCCAAATGACGCTGCCTTCAGAAAAACTGTAGCAACCGGTTCGATAATGGCCTCTTCAATGGCCCCCTGAAATGTTTGAGTTACAAGCTGTGTTTTTGTCCAGTCACGCACCAGCTCTCCGCCTTCACCGGTTAAAAGTGAGAACCTACCCGCAGCGCGAACAGATGACTCTTCTGCAATTCGGCTCATCCCGCCAAAAAATTTGGTTTCTCCAAATTTTACCATGAGCGGATCTGACACGTGAAATACTGCCGCAAATATAAGTGTTGATATTAATTGAAATATATTAAAGGAACCATCGGGAGCGAAACCAAGCGGAGCAAGAAACTGAAAAAACATATTTTGAAAGGATAAGAGGCGACCATCTTCTCCATACATTCTTCCAAAACTAGAGAAAAGAAGCCCAAATACACGCGCAGAAGCTGCATCGCTTGAGAAATTATGATTCATCCAGTCCGCTGCCATTCCAAGTGGAACTAGCTGCATATTAAGTGTAATGATTCGGAATACGCTAGGGAGGAATCCATTACCGCCCCTTCCTTTTAATACCTCTAAAAGCGACATTCCTTCTTGATATTCTTCGCCAAACCACGCCTTCTTCAAAATAGTTAGATTAGTTCGTACATTTTCATCAAGAGTTCTTCCAAATAACTTAGCGGACGCTGCTGGATAAAGAGGTCTAATATCAACAAGATGAAGGGTTCGCTCCCACATTTGCTTTGCCATTTGCCGTGCCGCGCTAGGGGCCTCTTCACCCCCGACAGCAAGTTTCCGAAGCCCAAATTGAGTTTCAATCACTTCTCCCATTTGAGCGCCAGTTTTAAAAAAGCCATCACTTGCTTGGCGTGATGACCAAACTGTTTCAATGCCCTGTTTTAAAGTATTCCATGAAATAGTTTCAGGAAATGGGTAAGCTGTTTTTCTCATTGCCGGAAACAAGCTTTCAATTTCAGCTATTAAGACCGCGCGCGAGTTTTTTAACTCATTGACCCGCTCCATATTTCCAAACAATCTCGCAAAACCTTCCGGAACCCTAAAACTAAAAAATGCCATCAGCTTTGCAAATTTGACCAACATGTATCCCGTCACCATCAATGGAATCCCAATAATAAAAATTAAACTTCCCAATAAAATTTTTACAGGACCCATGACTAAACCACGAACCACAGCAAAATTTTCTTTTGCCAGACGCCAACGTCCTATTTGACTCACAGCGTACGCTGGTTCTTGCAACATCTCAGCGACGCGAAAAGAGCGGATGATTTGCTGCATCCCCGACTTAGCCGTAAATTTTCCAAATCTGCTAATCCAAAACAATGGCTCAGAACCAATAAGCCCTGTAAGTTTTGTTAAGATATTGCCAATCCCTTGCACAAATATAAGTCCCAACGTACCCACAAATATAAGGTCGTTACCTCTGAGATCAAATTTTCCTTTAAACCCAAGAACTGAAAAAAATGAATTGAGCCACGGCAATGAGTTCCGAAGGTCATTGACCCATCCTAACCAATTTTTGGAAAATATGGACCGTGGACTAGCGCTCAAAGTAAACACAGAAGAAATAAGGCTCGCTAATTCAAATAACAGCAAAGAAATACCCTTTGCAAAAAAGTGTGTAACTACTTTTATGCAGTATTGAACTTTTTCTCCAAAGGGCAGAATAGACCCAAGCACAATAGCCGAAACTTGAGTTGTTTGCTTTGACTTAGGTTTGACAATTTCATATTCGTTTACTTGTTGATCGGTCTTGTCAAGCCATTGATAAGCTTTTCCACCTAATAAAAAACCAGTAAATAGAACTGCCCCAGCACTTACCGCCAGAACTGTTGCATAGGTCGACAAAGTGAAAACTTCAAATCCAACGCTTTGAATTCCAAAACGAGAAAGTATAGAAAGTATGGCATTTCCACCTAAATTTAATCGTAAAATATTGATGAAGTTCACAAAGTACACTTTGATTACAGACCAGCTTCCCAGGAATCCAAAAATAGTGAATGGCGCTCCAAATTTTACTAAATAGTCACCTAACTGTGCAGCAAGAGGATCATGCATTGGTCCTCCAATTATTTTTAATCCATAACCAGTTACCACAAGCGTAGAACCACCACTCATCATCATCAAAGAACCAAGTGTTCCCGCCGTCGAAGAAAAGAATCCAATAACACCAGAACCAACAAGTACGATGCTGTTTGCAACAACACCTACGACTCCCAAACGAAAAAGAGAAGCGCCAGATTCTTGAGCAAACCTAGCCAATCCATTCAATAATGGAGTACGGTTCACAAATGGAATGCTTCCAAGCAATTTTCCACCCATGTTGGTTGCAACGCCTAATGCAGCAACGCGCCACGCAAATCCCCTTAAGCCCCAGCTCATGAAAGTTGTGCGAATTCCCGCCAAAATAATGGGCATAGTAAGCCCCCTCAAACTCTGGCTGATCAGCGCTGTCGTGAGTGTTGCAAAAATTCCTTGCGTCCCTGCTACGCCCGCCCCGCCAACCATAAAAGTACGAATCGCAGTCAAAACAACTTGAATTCCACCTCCGGCAAGAATTGCCTTAGCTACCAGTACCACAGCAACTGCACCAAGCACAGCGGCTCCTTTAATTTGAAAATCACTCCAATCTGCAAGAAATGAGTAAAATACTTGTTTGGATTCTTCTTTGGTTTTACCACCAACATACATCACATCAATTTGAGTATTGGAAACAAGAGAACTCACTACATGATTGGAATTGTCAAAGACTGTCGATATGGCTTCAGAAACAGTTTGCGCATTAAGTTGACGCTGCCCAATTAAATTTTTAATTCGTCCGTTTGATTGAGTCGTCACTCCATTTTGAAGCGCCACTGTTCCTGCAATGAGCTGTTCATTTTCGGCATGACCACGCGTTACAAATAAATGGTTTCCGTTGCGTAGAGTGATACGGTCGGTGACAAGACCTTGATGGTCTTCCATCTTTATCGGATTCGCCAAAGCATTAATCAAATGAATGTTGCCATTAGTGAAATCCCGCCCCGAGTAATAAAGCTTAGCGGATTCACTACCCATTTCTGTCCCGTCTTGCCGCGTAGTCACGGAAACGATGATATGATTCAGATTGCTTGTGAAATCATATTCACGCGTATTTGAAATAACGGTCCAATTATTTCCATTTAAATGACTAATGGAGCCGTCACTGGTAACAAGCCCCCTTGTTTGCCACCACGGTGTTCCATCCACATCAGCTCCATCTTTGTTGGTTTGCGCTTTTTTCAGCATCACGCCACGAATGTCTTGGAATATTTGCCAGTGTGAGTAACCAGCAATGTTCCAGTCGATTTCTCTTAGTTTATTACCGGAAAGAGTGACAGCGTCCCATGCAGCGCCTAAAGTTGATTGTTCGTTTTGAATAAAAAAACTTGACCATAACGCTTGATTGTAACCAACAACAAATTGAGCATGGCTCAAAATGGGACTTTCTTCTTTTGAGCGGCTAGGAGCTATAAAATCAAAGTCTAGACTTGCAGTCCCCCATCGATCTAATAATTGAATATCAACCTGACGTGTCTTGCGATCATTTAAAGAAGTAGCAACTACATCTTTAAATCCCTGCATTTTTTCAGCGCTTAAATATGCGAATTTGTCTTGATTGAGCACCATTTGCTCAATAGTCGCAGCATTTAAAAAAAGTCTTGAACCAACGACAAGATAAGTGCCTTTTGGACCCAACTCAGAAATTTGATGCAACTTTTGAAACTCTTTAGTTCCCCGAGAATAGTCACCTTGGCTCGTGACCTGAGACATAATTGTTTTAATCACTCCACTTGAAAGGAGACCAACCGTTCTCTTGAATGTCTCATCATCAGAACTCGGCTTAAACCCGCCCTTAACAAGCAGCATATGATAAGGCTGATTTCCAGACTCGCCAATTTTGTCTGCAAAAATAAATGTGATAAGAGGAAATTGAGCCTGCTTCCGAGTTTCTGGTGATCGTTCAAGCTTGTATCGTTTCTCGCCATCAAGAAATCCTTCATTAAACAAAACGCGCATTTTGACCAAACTACTTTCATAAAATGTTTGAGCAAATTCAAGCTTGCCAATACTGTTAAGTTGATTGATGAATGCTGTCGTAAAGCCAAGTGTGCTGGAAAGCGTATTTGTCATTTCTTGTTGTCTTCCACTGTCTGATATAAAATCATTCAATTTCTTTGAGCGGTCCATAATCATTTGAACCGCTTCTCCTTGATTATTCTTTGCTGTAATAATGTCAGTTGTTAATGGCTTCTTTTCTTTTGTGTCATACCCAAAATGGCGCACTCTGGCAACATCAACATTATCAATAACGAAATTTGAAATCTCATTGAAAGTTGTTAGGTCAAGGGTCATTAAGTCATTTTGGTTGGTTTTAATAGATTTGGCAATTTCTGCGTCCATCTGAGGTGATGCAAACCAACTTACATCTTTGGAGATCAAAGTGTTTGCTTTTTTTGTGTAGTGAGTGAATAAAGCGTCGGGATTGTCAAGCGCACCGTAAGTGCTGCGAATAAGACCTTGATCTGAAAAACTGGATGGGTCGTAAAGATCAAAGGAAATTATCAACTCACCAACGCGAAATTGAGCGGAACCAAAGCCCGACTTCCCTTGGTTGATGAAATCAATTCCTGTGGCGTTAAATGAAATTTTTGCTTGAGCGTCTTTGGTATTAAGCTCAAGCGCCGCCTTTGTAATGTTCTTTTGAAACGCCTTGGCGCGACCTTGCGATGCCTGAAAAGTTTGAATATTAGAACCATCAAGCGTTGCGACAAAAAGAACATTTGTATTTTGAAAATTTGAAAATCGATAAATCTGAAACACATCATTTGAATCAGGGGCAGTTGAAAAATTTGTTAAATAAACCGCATCACCACGGATAACCTGAATTGATTGCCCAGCAAATTGCTGACCGCCACCGTCGCTAAGAATAGCTTCGCGGATAGCTGGGATATTTTTATCCTTAACTCCATCAAATTGAGCGTACTGAGCTTCAGTGAGAGTAACTGTAGAGGCATACCGCGCATGTCCCGCACCATCGGTCACAATCTGACGGATGAGCAATGGATTTTCATTCTGATCCGTATGGCGATATCCATCAATTTCAAACATTCGGTCAAAGAGACCCAACGTCAACCCATAAACCTCCCGTGATTCATGCGCCTCACTCTCTGTCAATGCTTTGTTCGAAATCTCATACACTTTTTCGCTTGCCACATTTCCCTGTAAATTTGAAGTTGTCATTGTGCGTACAAAACCATCGCTTCCACGAACTTCTCCAGAACTTGCTGTTTTATTCAGTGAATCCGCCTCTGCAAATATGAGGTCTCCTGATTTTGGCTTCTTGAACTGAGCTGCCGCAATCTCAACATCCGCTGCATTCAGAAATTGCGCAAACATAACTGTGTTGAACTCATGCGAACCAATTTCATTCATAAAACTCAAACGACCGCCTCGTTCCCCCAAGTTAAACGTTGTCACCTGATTCAATCCCTTTATTTTTGCTACGTCAATCATCCCATCAGTTACAATCTCATTCCCCGGAACAAGCGCCCTATTCCCCCACTCATCTCTATAGCCAACTGTTTCAACGCCGGACTCAAATATTCTTTTTCCACTACTTTCCTTTACTTCCATAGTAAAAGCAAAGACTTGAGTGCCTATTGAATTGGCAACGGAAAGTTGAAGTGCTTCACCAGTAGGAAGCAGGTTTAATGTGTTTGAATCATTCATGAATCTGGCAAGTTCTGTTTTGTTGCCAAGCTTTAAATCAGTCTTCTGTTCTGTGAATCCATGAATCTTGGCTGCATCCACTTTACCGTTTGTGAGCACATCATGACCGCCAACAGTT
>JAHFHD010000086.1 GCA_023247075.1 Candidatus Omnitrophota bacterium
TTGTTTAAACACTCGAACAAAGAAATTTTAACAAAAAACAACCAATCGTCTTGGGTCTCAGTCTCGTGTGCCATCAGCACTTCATACAACTTAAGAAATTGATCGAGCCAAATTAAAAAGGGGTCTTCGGCGCGCGTCAATTCTTCTGTCCCTTGAGTAGAAGACAAATAATTTTCTTTTATTGCTTCAAGAGCTTTGGTGGAAAAATTTCCATTATGAAGAAATTTGGCCATTGCCTGGTGACCGAGCGATTGCAACTCAAGCGCATGCCACACGATTTGTTTCGCAAGATTAAGATGTGTTTGACTTTTTTGTACATCATTTTTAAATGATTCGGGATTCGACCTTTTTTCCTGTTCAAGCTTGCGAAACTCTTCAAAAATTTGCCCCAGATGTTCATAATCCTTTACGAACCGAGGATCGCGCGCCAGCCAGGCAATGTGAGCATCCTTCACCAGATGTGCGCCGGTGATGAGCATCAGTGCGGTTTCTAATTTTTTGAGTTTCGCAATATCTACACCAAGAATTTTTGCGCCTTCTGTTGGCCCATCGGTGTTTCCTCCTTGTGCGATTAAGTTGTTTTCAGCGTTGATTATTTTGAACATCGTTGCACCAAGCTGATTGAGCAAGGTTTGGAGCAGAAATTTGTTTGCCTGAAAACCATGTTTTCCAGATTTTAAATTCGCCAGATCGACCCGGTAATTTGACACCATGGGCTCTTGGTCAGGAAGCCACGATTCACTTAAGCGCAAGTCGCGGTTAAATTGACTCAGCATTTTTAAAATTTCATCACGATATTGGATGATTGAAAGCTCTCCCTTTGATTTACCTCCAAGATAAATGTGCATCTCGATCTTGCGGGCCAAAGCTGTCAGTAAATCCAGATGGGCTTGCGTGATGACTGATTTTTTGGCCACAGTTGACCTTGCAGCCGGCTGCTGCGTTCCTTGCCTTAAACGCTCCGCCGCGCTTGCTCGTCTCACAATTTCACCGCCCATCCAGCCCAGCGCAAGATGCCAAACATAAAAAATAAAACCGAAAATACCTGAGTAAAAGATTGCCGTTCCAACCCTCTTAAATGTTTTCCATTTTGCCAAATTTTTATTGTGTTCATTTGTTCTTTCTAGTTGTGCTCGCTTTTGAGCTGCGCGCTCTAAACGCTGTTTTTCTCGTTCTTCATCTTTTAGTTTCTGTTCGGCTTTTTTCCTCTCCTGCTGTATTGCGGCAAGCTCCAAAGCTTGTTTCTGCCTGACGCGCATTTCGTGTTCGGTAAGCTCCCCGCGAAACCAAATGATTTCACTCAAATCAAGACGTGAAAAATGTTGGAGCATCTTTAACTTCGCGGCTTGCGTTGGAATCTCAAATACAAATGGCACTCGCACAGAATCATCAAGAACGATGGTTCCGCTATTTAAAAACTCGTGGAATAATCTCCAGCGCTCTGAAATATTCTCGGTAGAATAAAACGTATTCAAAAACTTTTTCGAAAAAGTTCCGCTATTAAAACATTTGAACGTTATTTCCGAAAAAGAATACCCGCGGAATTGGAAAGGTGAATTTTTAAAATCAAGCGTCACCAAAGCATCAGATTTGTCCAAATCCCAATCCACAGACCCGGACAACTGTTTCTCAAGTCGATCAAGATGCGCTGCTAGTGCAGACAAAAAATCGTGGAGAACTTGATTTCTTCCTTGGACACCCGTCATGCCCAGCTCGCCCAAAGCCTCGGCGTGTGCTGAATGAGAAATGGTAATGTAAGGTACAAAGCGTAAATTTTTGTCTTTCGCTGATTCATTCTGAACCTCGCTCAAAATTTTTTGAAGGGCTGTGTCAAAATTGGAACTGGGTGGAATTTCAAAATCCCTTATGCGCGGCTTCTCACTGCCTGACTCAGGCTTCAATTCAAGAGGGGGACCGGGTTTTGGTTCCTGATTCTCTGTTCGAAGCTCGGAATGACCCAGCATTTCGGTTGTCTCACGCTTGACCCCTGAGCCGTAAAGCGTGGACGCTGAAAGCATCACCTTTGGAGAAAGGGCAAGAGAACTTGTTGAAACAATGGTGGCGGGCTTAAAAAGCTTGAGGATGTTTTGCTCGGTGAGTGCGTCCTTTTGGTCAAGGCTGCGCAAGTTCGCAATAAAATGTTCGGCTTTGGAAAAAAGCTGTTTTCTAAGTGCGTGAGAAAATTCGCTTTCCTTAGACCTCCCTAAAAATTTGGTGTATTGCCTGTGTTCTGTAACCCGACCTTGATTTGCAAGGTCGCGGATGATTTGTTCGCGCCAGAGTTTTAAAAACTGAGGACGAGCAACTCCCTCCAGCCCGAGCAGCTGGTCTCTTGCCGAGCGCATAAAAGCATCATAAACATTTATTTGTCCGTTTCTAACTCGGTAGTAATTCTTCCAAGACATTCCGCCAGCCATTTGTTTCCGGTAAATGTCTTCCGTTGGGAGTTTGTCAATTTTTGGTTGAATCACCAAATAAGAAATCCCATTCTTTTTAAGTTGTTCTTTAATCCCCTCGGTATGAAAACCGCCGGCGACAAGAATTGCACCCGTCTGCCCGACGGGCAGGGATTGCTCACTGGCACCCAAAAATTTTAAGAGATTTTCAAAAAGAGCATTTTCTCGCGCTTCAGCATTTTGGTAAAAGGAGAGAGAATCATCCAATCCGAAATCTAAAATCTGAAATCCTAAATTCTTTACTTTCTCCCACTCCTCCCGAGAAAGCTCAAGCGCCGCAAGCTTGGTCAAAAGGTTTAAAGTTTCAGACTTCTCATTTAATTTCCGCTCGGCGCTGCTACGAATAAACTGGGACTTTGTGTTCTGAAAGTAGCTGTTTAATTCTTCGCAAAGATGCGTTCCCTTGAACTTTTTGGTAAGCCGCTCCATTTGTTTTTTGAGGGTGTCGTCAGGCGGGGCTTCAATGAGTTTGAGTAAATGAAAAAGTTCTGACTCTGGCGATGGAGCATTGAATTGAGAAAGACTCGTAAGCAGCTCTTTTAAACCTGTTTTTCCCTCCTCCAAATCTGCTACGGCGCGATCAATAGCAAGCAGTTCTTTTGAGTAAACCTTTTTCTTTTTCTCCGCGAGCGCGGCTTTTCTTCGATTTAAAAGCAGCTTGAACTTCTTTTGAAGCAAAAGGACTTTGTGGTACCGAATCAATCCTTCTTCGTAAAGATTCACATTTTCAATTCCAACGAAGTTTGTGTTCGTCTGAGTGCGAATGGCAGCGGCATTGACTCCGGTGAGTTCTCCGGCTTTGAGGTATTCTTCTAAAACGCGATTCAATCTTTCTGAATCCGGAAAACTTTTTAAAAACTGGGCGTCCAAAACCCCGGAGGCGCCTTCGGCTGTAACCAGCTTAATTCCATAAGTGCTGGTTAAATACTCAATCAGTCCGCTAATCTTTTCCTGCACGGCCGGAATCGAGTGTCCGTCTTCAATCAAAACAACAATTTGTTTTCCACTCCCTACTCCAAAAAATCTAACTTGACCAAGGTTTTCTGGAATACGGATGCTTGCTGGATTAAGCGGGGTTGCTTGAGCGGCAGGAGTCGCAGAAAAATATGGTTCAGACGCAGCATAAGAAAGGTGCGTGCTGACAAAATAAACAAGGCTAAGGCATAGGGCAAAAATTCTCCTGCTAAAAGTATTCAAAACTCATTTACCCCCTACTTATTTAATTATTAAATAAAGTACATAATAAAGCTTAAATTATCAAGCTTAAATCCGTTATTTCTAAATTTATAATAAATTGCTTGCAGAAATTTAACACTTAATTATTAGGTGAGACTGAACTTTTGCAAAATGACTCAAATACTTTCTAACTCCCCCTAACCCCCTCTTTTCCGCCAAAAAGACGGCGGATCCGTCCTCTGGTGGAAAAAAGAGGGGGATTCATCCTCGGGCGAAAAAAAGAGGGTTGAAACTGTTCATTTGATCTCACCTCCTTCTCTCTTTGTCAAAGAAGGGAGCGCTTTTTTGCTTTCTTGTTTTCCTGAATTACTTTTCCCCCTCTTTACCAAAGAGGGGGCAGGGGGAGTTCTCTATTTCGTAAAATTTTGGTTTCAATTTTATTTCAATCTTTATTTAAACTTCTTGACGCATCTGTTCCCATTAAGCTATTTTACGTGTGCGAATTTCTTCCGCCGGAAAGATTTTCTCCGGTTAATTCTCTTGAAAGGCGGTACCGCAAGTTTGCACGAAAGAAATCGCTCCTCGCACATCAAGTCAGTTGCAGCAATCATTACTTTCTGCTTTACCACAACAGCAATTGCTTGGTCGCAGCCCGGTGGTGCATCTTTTGAAATTCTTTCAAATTCACTTGCACCGAAAAGTTCGGGTGAAATTCTCTTCCCGTCACTCATTGAGAACATAGAAATTCCAAACACACTCGGTACTATTGAAAAGCGTTTTCAAAATTCAGGCCCTTCCATTATTTTGATTCAAGATGCCCACACAAGCCTTGACGCCCAGCAAAACACTGAAAAAATTCTAGAGCATCTTTCAAATGAATTTGGTTTGGACACATTATTTCTTGAAGGTGGGATTGGAAAGCTTGATGCGACTTCCATCCGATTTTTTAAAGACCCAAAACTCAACCGGAAAGCTGCGGAGTATTTGTTAAAGCGCGGCGTGCTTGGCGGAGCAGAATTATTTTTGCTTGGCAGTTTCAAGACGAGCGCTTTTGGGGTTGAGAATCCCAATCTCTACAAAGAAAATTTAGAGCTGTTCCGCGCAGTCATCGGGAAAACTGCCGAGTCAAGCGCGATGCTTGAAGCGCTTAAAATGCGGGTTTTTTCGCTGAGCTCACGCGCGCTTAATCAAAAGCTCTACCGATTTTTTAAAGAATGGCTTTTTTATGAGGACGTCGATTTGGCCACGCTTCTTTCCCATATTGGAGTGCTTGTTTTGGCAGCGCGAGAAGAACTTCGGATTAACCTTCACAATCCCAAAAGCCAAATTGAGTGGCCGCAGCTCGCCCGCGTAATTCGCCTCGAGCAATTTGCAAAAGAAATTAAGCCCGAAGACGTGGCGAGCGACAAAGAAAAACTCATTCGCTGGAGCAAAGAACAAAAAATAGACCAGGCGTTTATAAATTGCTTTGATAAATTTTCGAGCGCTTGTTTCAAATCAGAAAATTCAAATAAATCTGTACGTTCTTTTTTTGAACGCTTTTTTGATGCCGCGTCCCCAAAAGGATTTTCATTTGCGCCCTACCCTGCCCTTGCCAAACAAATCGGGTCTCTCATTCTTGAAGATGAGCTTGACGGCGAGAAACTTTTAAGCGAGGCAAAACAGCTTCAGAATCAACTGCTTTCTACTTTGGCAAAGACAAGTGAGGAACGCGCGCTCATTTCCACTTACCATGATTATTTGGAACTTAGGAAATTATTTGTGCTTCAACTGACGCATGAAGATTTTAACGCCATTCGTTTAAGAGCAAGCGAACTTTCTCCCACTCAGCTCATCCACCAAATTGAACTCGTCGAAAAGCATTTTGGCAATACAACTAGTCGTACAAAATTCTCCCAAGACTCATCTGAAATTGAGGCGCTTTTCCAAAAAGCACTTTTGTTTTATGAAAAAGCAAAACTCCGCGAACAAGCAATGCTTGAACAAATGGCGAGCCGGCTGAAAGAAATCGGGAAATCGAACGCTGTTTTGGTGGCGGGTGGATTTCACACGGAAGGACTCCTCAGCCTTTTTGAAGCAAATCACATTTCATATGCAGTTATTCGCCCACGCATCTCTCAACTAGAAAATAAAAGCTCGTATGAGAATGCGATGATGCTTAGGTCAAATGCTCAGATTGAAACATCGCATTTAAGAGCTGCAACTCCTGCTCTTGCAGGCGGACTCTCAGAACTTGAGGCCTGGCTTGGAAAAGGAACTGCGGATTATGTGAGAGCTGAATTTAAAGACGCAATTAAATATGCGCAAGAAACAACCGGCGGCGCATCGCCGGTTTCAATAGCAAACCCCGTTACCCATTCAGAAGTTCGCACAGGTTCTTTTCTTCCCCGCTTTCAATTCAAAAATATTTTAAAGACAGGGGTTCAATCATTGCTTGCAATGTTAATTTCTCCATTTGGCGCTAGTGTGTTTTTTATTTCAACAAGCTCGCTCGCGCAAAGCCCGCCTGCTGGAGCAACAGACGCTGGGCAAATTGCTGCGGCAGGACAACCTGAGAACAATCAAGTCAAACTCCCCTTCGAAATGAGCCTTGGCGAAGGAGGACGGTTAAGCGTGGAACGAGACGCTAAAGGAAATGTCGTCGCAAAAGTTTCTACAAAATCAAAAACGGAAAAGTGGAAATTGTCTGAAACTCCAGAGAAACTAGAAGGCCCTATTGGTCAGGATGGCATATGGACTAAGGTGATTGGAAAACTCCCAGGCGGAGGAACTATTGCTTTTACTCTTAGAACAGTGCGAATTGGGCCGGTTGTCAGCGAACTGGCAACAATTGAATCGGCTGTGCTCACTCCTTCTGACACTTTTCCAGATGGTGTAACTCAGAATTCACTTGTTGTCATTGACAACGATGGCAAGCTCAGAGATTCTGGAAACCGCACTTTCACGATTCCAACCACGGATTCAAATGGAAAAACAAGTCAAAAAACGGTTCAGCGCGGTTTTGAGAATGGTGACGATTCCTATTTGACTGTAGAAGACGAAAAATTTACCGTAAGGCTTGCGCCCCAAGACCCTAAAAAACCCAATCAAGGCCGATTCTTAGCTATTCTTCAAAAAATACCGGGAGAGTTTTCAAAAGTTATTTTCAGAGGTTACGCAGAGGTTTTGAAAACAAAACAAGAGGCCTCTGAGCTTGTCACAAAAATAAAAGTTAAAGTGCTTAAAGAAGAGGCGGACCTTTTCCCAAACGAAACGCTGATTGAAATTGAAAGATTTCCTGCGGTAGGACTTAGAATTAAAATATCCCCTGCTCGAAATGAGCTCCGAAATAAGTTTCTTGCTGAAAAAAATTCTTTGTCAGCACTTGTGAAGGAAGGGCATAAGCCAGGTGCTTTAACAAAAGACCCAATTCTAGAATGGTTACGCAAACAAATTGAAGAACGGCTGTACGACAATTTATCACCTGTCGAGCAAACAAGGATTAAGAATGAAATCGCTGGTGGAAAACCCCTTGAAAACCGTCCCGTGCTTGGGCCGTCAACGGTTTATTTTAAAACTCCAGATGGAGGAATTGTCGCTTATTCGCGCGTGGTAAAGAGGCAGCCTGAGAAAACCTATTACTATGTAACGGCTAAGCCAAACCGAGATGCGAAAGTAATTAACCCGCAAATACCAAACGCTGAAAGCAAAGAACTAGAAGTGCTTTTAACCGAGGTGATGCCTTTTATTGAGCGCAAACTTAAGAATCACTTAGACCGCGGTGATCAAAGTGTAATTGAAATCAATCAACGGATTGGAGATGCACCGTGGTACCCCTATGCGGCAAGATCAATGGTCATGAGCGACAACCCGTCCAGAACTCCCTACCATTTGTTTGAAATGCTTCGCGCGCTTTCTTGGGAACTTGGCAGAAATGAAAAGACCTTAACACCAGACACGGCTTTGCTTGCGGTTCCGTTTTGGCTTGAAGAATTAGGACTGTCCGAAGAATTGGTGAGTCGAATTAAGGCGCAGGGAAAAGATCAAATTATTTTTAAAGACCAGGAAACAGGTTTTGTTTTGCTTCTTGGGGTTGACTATAACGGAGAAATGAAAATGGGGCGGCTCAGCATGGCGATGGATGCCGCATACAAGGATGGTGGAATTGGCGTACAGGCCGGCTTAAGCGTGCAGCAAATCAAGCGGTTTGATTCTGAAAGGGGCGGATGGAAATATGAAAATGTCGTAACGGTTGTGGGCGCGCCATCACTTCACGGAAAAAGCACAACTGCAATTCATTTGGAATTTGAAAATAGTCCTCTAGCCAAGTTAATCGGCATAAATACAGACCCCAAAGAAAAGGTGCGGCCGATGACCGATGATATTGTGCTTATTGTACCGCATCCCACACAAAGCAAGCGGGGCAATTACCAAAATCCATATGGAATTATTGGCGCAGAGCGCGGATTTTACACAAATCCAGACGAACCGCATCCAGCCATCAATCAAGGGGTGCATGAAAACGTAGCCATTGTGTTTGAGCCGAATGGAAGTTACCACTTGGACTACTCCGCAAATATAACAAAGAATCAAAGAGCGATTTTAGACACCGACATTTTGAAAAAACAAAAGGGGAGTACGGAGCTTCTAGACACAATCACAGGCGGTGAAATTCAAACTGGCTCATATGTTCCAATGGAACACATGGACAGAATCATGGCTGAGGCAATTATGAGAAGAAATATGGCGCCTCCGCTCATTCGCGTCACTTTAGAGCAATACGTTCGGGCGTGGATGCACGGAGAAGGTGTCAGAACAGGCGCAGCAACCGGTCAGATTGGCGCACCCTTTAATGAATTCATGTTTGACCCGTTTAAAATTGGGCTCGAAGACACGGGTCCAAGCCGGCTCTACGAAGTTTTGAAGCAAATGAAAGAAAACGGAATTCCAATGGAGTTTTACGTGTACAACACTGGTTCTATTTTGATGAAAGATGGAAGCGAGAAAAAAATTACGAAAGAAATTACGGTCATGCTCAAAGAAGCGGTGTTAAGAGGACTTGTTAAATTTGAGTACGACTCTGTTCTTGGAGTTGATGTAGCGGTCTCAATTGTAAATTCAAAAGGTGAAGAGGTTTTTAATTTGAAAAGCGAAGGTTATCTTCCAAGTACGAATTTAGGGGAAGTAATGTACCAACCAAAGGTTCAAGAACTTAAGCGCAAACGCTATTATGGCACACTTGAAAATCCAACCGAAGGAATACTCAGGTACGCGGAAACGAATAAAGATATTTTTGATGTCACAGACATTCCCCCACCCACAGATGACCGCGAACGCGCTTTATGGACTGCTTTTTTTGGCGATTCCCGAACTGAATTGCGGCGGCTTGATGGTTCGTCAGGCAATTCTTTAACGAATAGCACTGTTTCACTTGAAACCCTTTTGACTTTACTTGGAGGTGTTTCTCTAAACTCAGCGGCTCAAATCGCTATTGCCTCAGGTCAAATTGCTTCCAGCGCGATTCAACAAGAAAACCAGAAGGTCTTTGAGTTGCTTGTTGAAGAAGTTGTTTCAAGGGCTCAAGAGCTTGTTCCTTCCAATCAAACAACTTGGTCAAACGAAAAGTT
>JAHFHD010000023.1 GCA_023247075.1 Candidatus Omnitrophota bacterium
TTTAATTTTCTCCTGAGTTTCCTTGAGTTTTTCAGGTCGTCTTCCATTAATAAACACATGCGCTCCCGCTTTGGCATACTGAAGCGATATTTCTTTACCGAGTCCAGTGCCGCCGCCAGTCACAATCACGACTTGCCCGCGCCACTGATCCTCATCAATCAATCCTGGTCTAACGACAGATTCGAAATCTACGGGTGGTTGCTTTTCTCGAATAGGGCTATTGTCAGCGCTTCTGACTTCGCTGCGGTCAGGCGGCAGCGTAACTACTCCAGCATTCCGATCCCATAATTTATCTGAAATATCCTTCTGCATATTTTCATAACGAGCCATTACAAAAAGCAAGTCTGAAAGCCTATTGATGTATTGCATCACGACGGGGCTAACGCGTAAATATTTAGGAACAAAATCAACATTTGTTTCTTTGTTAAGCGCTACGATTGATCTTTCTGCGCGCCTTGCAACCGTTCGCGCAAAGTGAAGCGAAGCTGCGGCTTTGCTTCCCCCTGGAAGAATAAAGTTTTTAAGTTTTGGAAGTTTGGAATCAAGAAAATCAATCCAACTTTCTAATGCCTGAACTCGATCTTGGTTAAATGGGATTAAATATTTCACCATCTTGTCTGAAGTCACCGCAAGATTTGCTCCAATTGCAAATAAATCATTTTGAATTCCTTCCAAAGCCAAAGGAGCGTTCAACTCATCTGTGACTTCGGATGATAAAATAAGGCCAATTGCAGCATTCAATTCATCGATTTCCCCAATCGCTTGCATTCTTGTGTTATTTTTAAAAACGCGCTGTCCTAAAGTTCCTGTGGTCCCATCATCGCCGGTTTTGGTGTAAATGGCAGCTTTATGAAGCACATCAGTGCTTCTCAACTCACTGCGACGAACAAGCTCATTCCTTAAAAATTCAATCTGCCTTTGGCGTGCCTTGATCTCAATTTGCTCGGCAAGCTCCTTAAGCTCAATTGCATCTTTAAAAGATGCGGGACGGCGCGTAGGGCGCGGAAGAGGCGTGCGCTGACGAAATCGCTCCATTGCATCTTTTGCGGACGAACTGCTTCCAAGGTGTCCGAATTGATGCGCTTCCCCTCCGTAACGGACGCCAAATTCGTGCGTGATATTATGAACAAGCAGATCCAAAATCGTTTGCACCACTTCGCCGCGCTCGCCCACTTGTTCTGCCTGTTTCAAGTAATCTTGAATGTAAGGATCTTCTGTTAAAACCGAGGGATCGATCGGCTTTTTGGTGTCTTGATCTATTAAAGGACGTTCCCATTCTTGAATTAATCGATGACGCTCTTCCATTGCATTCTGTAACGTCGGGTCAAAGCCTAGTGCGTGGCCAATGGCAAGTTGATACGCACGTTTGAGCGAGTTGTTCGGCACCAACTCAGAAATCAAGCCGTGATAATGAGCATCGAGCGCCGTCATCGGCTGACCGGTAATGACTGTATCTGCCGCAAAAAGAAGCCCTGCTTTCTGACCTGCCATCGATTTGCTTGCCATAATCCTCGGAAGCCGCTGCGTGCCGCCAAATCCTGGCGAGAGATTAATGTAAGACTCGGGCTGACCCACCCAATTGCGTTCAAGATTAGAGGCCACCACATAATGCGCCGCTGCAACAAGTTCGGCGCCGCCCCCTAAAGCAAGACCTGTCATATTCAAAATAATTGGCCGGTCAAATTCCTCTAATTGATTGAAGACTTCTTGAGCAAGGGCGGCAAGTTCTCCGATTTGTTCTTGATTCAAACTTTTGAGCTCATCGGTGTTTTGACCGGGAACAAAGGCGCGCGTGCTCTCAGCCGTAATCACGATACTTTTAACTTCTTCGTTTTTCTTTATTTCACCAAGCAAATTGTATAGCTCTCTTACCGCATCCCCGCGAAACCAGTGAAGGTCTCTATTCCGGTCGCGATTGCGCGCTTTGACTTGATTCAGTTTAAACTCGATCGTGGCTATTGATTTTCCCTCAGCAACCTTATCAACAATCAATCGAATCAATTGGCCTTCTTTTACAATTTTCCTGCCTTGCGCAATTATTAAGTCGCGCTCCGAATCAACGTCATCTAGATTTCCCGCTAAGCGGAATGCTGCGGTTCCAAGCGCGCGGCCATAAAGCTGATCGCTTAAGCCTTCGCCAATTTGATCGTGATTTAAAATCCGGTTCGGCTCTCTAAACTTGTAATAACCGGCGTCGATTTTATCTCGAAAAGCCTGCGCCTCATGCGGCTCATACATATGTGCTCCCGCAATCCGAATGATTTTCTCCCGAACAGAACGTCTGAAGAGATGCGCGGCCTCCGCCGCAATACGGACAACTCCATGAAAAAATGCATTTATAAATTTCCTAAATTTTCTGCGTGGAAACCAATCCCAAGAAGAACTATCAAGACTCAACCCAGCCCTAAGTCCTCTTACAAGATTTTTACTTTCTCTTCTTACAAACCTGGCAAGACCTGCCACATTGAGATCTAAGTCGGCTGAGTTTGCTGGGAATAAAGCCGTACGCTGAAACATCCAGCCTTGGGCCAAGTGATACGTCAGAACAACATCTTTAGAAGTTTTTCCGTAAGTCAAAACGCCGGTTTGATTTTGAAGAAGCGCCATATTGAGCGCCATATGATCGTGGTCACCCGTATCCCAAACCACATCCCAAAGACCTGATTCATTGGTGTTGTACACCCCAAGCGCGCCCTTTACGACACTAACCGTATCAGTCGCAAAAAGCCCAATCGCTTCTTTTCCTTTGTAGCTTTCATGTGCTTCCAGACCGGTGTCAAACCTGCCTTCATCTGGATCCGGCATATGACTCGGCCATCTGAGCTTTCTGCCGCGCCTTCCGCCGCCGCCTTGCTGAAGCGCTTCTATATTGACAATTCGATTTTTACCAAAATATTTTGCGTACTCCTCCTGAAGCACAAGCCAATTTTGCTGGACCTCGGTCTGCGCCAATACAGCCACATGAGCGCCGCGTTTGCCAGCTTCCTTAATGGCTTCAAGGGCGAGTGGATCGCGGCCTGTTCCGTCATCATTAGCGCCATAATTGATTAAAACATTTTGTCCTAATTTTATGTTTGCGCCGTCGCGGCCAAACAAATCCTTTGCCGAAATTTGCGCATCATACGCATTGAGTGTCCCATAAAGACCGAATGCGCCGGAGAACCAGCTCATCGCAGCGCCATCTGAACCGGGCTTTAGGAGCTTGAAATCAAGCGCCTGAAGCGGCGTGCCGGCAAACTGCATAATCTTGGTGGGCCGGTATCCGTCCGGAATGGATGTGATAACCCGCTCAACCGCTTCCTGCCATTTCGCCAATGCTTCAGGATCATCCACGGGCGCCGCTTTCATTGCTTCTTTGTGCTGATCCCGATAAATAAATTCGATATCAATGCCCGGATGTTTTGCACGCACTTCATCCGCCTTTTCTTTATTGCCGACGTACGCGATGATTTTTGCTCCGGCCGCGGCTGCCATATCAATCGCCATCCCGCCCGTAGCGCCCGTGCCCCCGTGAATCAAAATGACGTCGTCGGAAGTTAAATCCAATTTTCTTTCATTGAATAGCGCGTGCTCAACGGTTGGGCCATTCAGAATCAGCGTAGCAGCTAATGGCAAGCTTATGCCAACGGGGATTTCCAATAGATTTCCTGAATCGTAGGTGGCAAGCGCCTGATAGGTCGCCTGATCACCGCCGCCTTGATAACCCGCAATTTTTCCGTCCCGCTGAACGCTTACCGAAACAGTTGGTGACTGGCGGTTAAAAATTTCGGGATCAATAATGACAAGCTGGCCAAGCGCAAATCGCCCTTCTTCCTCCGCCTCCTTAGATAAATCGATAACCTGTGCAACAGCAGCATCTCCAAATACGTGCTGATCTTTGTCGCCCATCGTGCTGACGGGGTCTTCACCAATGCCGTTAATGGAATTGTAAGTTGCCCCCGTGTAGAGAATTTGCACCATCACTTGACCAGCTTTCATTGTTGGCGCCGGTCGAATCATTTTCCGAAAACCAATTTTGGGATCCCGGTGCGACATCGACATCCCGTCACGATTGCGCACGAGCCCCCAAGCCTCTTGGAATAGTGGAATGGGATCAATTCCGGGGCGAAGCGATGGCGTTCCAAGTCGCTTAATCAAATGCTCAGGGATATTTTCTTCGTCATAAACAGGCGCATAGGGTGACTTGGGGTCAAACTTGGCGACAACCGTCTCCCCTCGTTTTCGAGCGGCAAGAGTTTGATCAAGCAGATTGCTTAATGTGCCCGGAACCCGCAGGCTTTCTTTATTGGGCATTCCCGCGAATAACTCACCCTCCGCCCGGAGTTCATTCCTAAGCGCTTCCTGCATTTTTTCCAGTTTTTCAGTAGGCTGCATCACAAAATACTTAATGAGTTCATACATGACTTTTGACGTCAGCGTCATCGGAATGAAGGTTTCTTCTTCTGTATAACCTTCAACGATTGCGGGAAGCAAAATGATATCTTGCGCTTCCGGCTTGTACGGAGCCTCCACTTTGTCGCCGATAGTCTTTAAAATCGTATCGATCACTTCTTGATCAGCGGCAATGCCAGGTTTGAGGGCGGCAACAACCACGGGCGTCATTCCTTTATCGGGATGGGGAACGAACGTAACTCCGACTTTTCTGAAAAGCTCAATGTGGTCACCAAGCGCATATTCATACATGGTTTCGTTAACCAGATGGCCGTTTATATCTACATAGGGCGACTCAGGATCAAACTTGGCGACAAGCGCTTGCCCTCGTTTCCGTGCGGCAAGCGTTTGATCAAGCAAATTGTTTAAGGTGCCGGGAACTTTCAAACTTTCTTTGTTGGGCATGCCTTTAAACAACTCCCCATCTGTTCGGAGTTCGCTGCGAAGCGCTTCCTGCATTTGTTCGAGCTTTTCGGTGGGCTGCATCACAAAATACTTAATGAGTTCATACATGACTTTTGACGTCAGCGTCATCGGAATGAAGGTTTCTTCTTCTGTATAACCTTCAATGATTGCGGGAAGCAAAATGATATCTTGCGCTTCCGGCTTGTACGGAGCGCCCACTTTATCGCTAATTGTTTTCAAAATGGTATCGATCACTTCTTGATCAGCGGCAACGCCCGGCTTTAGTGCTGGAACAACCACGGGCGTCATTCCTTTATCGGGATGGGGAACGAACGTAATTCCGACTTTTCTAAAAAGCTCAATGTGGTCACCAAGCGCATCTTCATACATGGTTTCGTTCACTAAATGCGCATTTACATTTGCAATGTTTCCGGAGCGGCCGGACGCATAAAAGGTTTTTGGCGTTACATCATCAAAAGGAAATTCACCGAAGAGAGGATGTCTTGTCACAAAGCGCACCCAAAAAGCGGAATCGCCGCCGTCGTGCGCAACAAGAGGCGTTTCAGAACGGCCCGGAAAACGAATTTTAAAATTATGGCCGAAATATTTTTTCCGCGTGAGCTCGTCATCTCTTAAAACAGGGCCTTTCGCACCGTCGTTGGTATCCGCGAGATAAGTGGTTCTATGAATCGGTGCGCCTGCGTAAAGAAGCTGGCCTATTCTTTCGGTTTCCCAAATTGGCTTTGGATCTTCGATTAAATTTCCGTCTTCATCTTCGAGGCGCTCAGAAATGACGGGATTAATCCACGGCAGCGGCAGAATTTCAGGCGCAAGGCGCCCGCCGCCAATCACTGTTCCCATTTCAATGGGCCAGCGAAAATCTGCGATAACATCTTTTGGATCGCGATCCGTCAGCTCGGCAATCAAATCTCCGTATTTTTCCAAACTTGCTGCTTCAACCGACGGACGCCTTTTAAACGTAGCGTGCTGCGATGCAGCATCCTCAGAGCGCCAGAGTGAATTAATAAAAACGTCGCCAAGCGCAGCTCTGATTCGAGCATAGGTGGGAAAAGGCAGCGGCGCTGCACAGCCGCAAAAACCGGGAGCTCCCTCCCTTTGAAGCGAGGAAATATCCCACTTTTTAAAGATTCCGTCTACTTTTGAGATCGCTTCATAAATCGGCGAGCCGGCTTTGAGAAATGAAATACCTTCTTCTTCAACTACTTGAAGCAATCGATCGGGCGTCGGTGTAAAACTTTGAAGCGTAAAAGTTCTTCCGCCATCCAGCATCGGTGCCCAAAGGATGTATGTGGGGCCTACAATCCAGCCGTAATCAGTTGAAGTATGATGTTTTTCGTGATCAGCAAGGCCGAATGAATTACGCATCGTTTGCGCCGTCGCAACGATTTGGCCAGCCGTCAGAATAATTCCCTTTGGTTTTCCCGTAGAACCGCTCGAAAATACCTTGAGCAGCGCTTCATCGCCCGAATACTCATACGCTTCGAACTTTTCAAAATCCTCACCGCTCGCTTCCATTTTCCTATGCGTCTTTTGAATTGCTTCCGCCCAAGTGATGTCCCGCCCCCTTTTCATATCTGCTTCCGAAAGGCCGAGCGGCTTCAAGCGCTCAAAAACAAGCAGCCGTTCATCGCGCTCGTAAGGCTTCTCAAACTCTTCGATCGATGCGTCAATTAAACTTTTCAGCCGGCTGATCGTTTCAAATTTCTCAATATGAACATCTTTGCTTCGCGCAAATTCAATAATAAAATCAATTTCCGATTGAGGCTCCGGCACCGGCACATATTCACCGCCGTGAAGAGCTAAATGTTGAATATGATCCCTAATCCAACCGAGATGAGACATATGAATCCGATCACCCGCCGCCTTTTTAATCTGCCGCCACCGGCTATTTACAAACCGGTATTGAGCTTCGCCATTGCTCACCAAATCCGGCATCGAAAGCGTCATCAAAACCCCTGGGGCATTTGCTGCAAGAAATGAAAGCCACTCCTCGCGCATCTGCTTGCCTTCTGCGTCAAGACTCCCCAAAGAATCCAATTCGAGATGCCGCTCGACATACATTTTCAAACGATCTAATTGTTTTTGTCCTAAAACGGTTTGCGAGGCAATTAAGTTCCAGTGCTTGCGAATTAATGAATAAACGCGCTTGTCAAAATCACCATCCATCTCAATGCCGCTTGAAAAGCCATGAATTGTTTCAAAAAGGGCGTTGGCGATGGTGAGGAAATACCGCTCAAAGTGCGCTTTATTGGTTTGCGCTTGCTTCTTCGCCTGAGCTTGCTTTTTCAGTGCTTTCTTGCGCTCTTTTAACCTTTCCTGAAGTTCCACGTTGTCTTCTGCGCTTAAATTCTTTCGAATCGTATCCTTCACGTATTCATCGTAAGTCGTCCCTAAATAACGTTTCATATCGTCGCGGCTGTAAGTCACAATAGCTTCAAATTTTTTCTTGAGCGCTTCAGTAAGAAGATTTAATTCTTCTGATGCTGTCTTCGGCGCGCTTTTCACCACTTGAGCAAAGCGAGACTCATAAACTTTTTGGGGGAGGTAGCGGCTTAGCACGAGATCAATCGAATCACGCTTGAGCTGTCTTGATTTGCCAGGAAGTTTAAAACCGTCTTCAGTAATGATGACTTTAGCGCCCATGTTGTAAAGCGTATCGCTAAAGATGTCAGAGCCTTTTGCTGAAAAGAGCACGTGGTAACTCGCGCCCACAAGCACAGCCGCCATCTGCGCAATCATCGCTTCCAACGTTGTCGACATGTAAATGAGCACTTGGTCTTTGGGCTGAACCCCCATTTCATGTTTGAGTACATTTGCCATCTCGTTCGCACGTTTCCAAATCTCCCGGTATGTCAACTTCCTTTTGGCCACGTTTTTCCCATCAACCTGCTCTTCTCCAATTTCAAGCACATAACGTTCATCAAGCAATCCCCTCTCTTCCAACTGCTCAAAAATAGCGCGTACCGGATTAATTTTCCCATCCTCAAAACGCTTGTTGGCTGGGTGATTGGCTAAATTGAGCGAAATAGATGGCGGCTTTGACCACTTGTATTTGTACACCAGATCAAGCTCCATTTTTTCTGGATTGGTTAGCCACGCGCGGCGAACAAGTTTGTAACCGGTAAAGGGCTCCATGGTTGACCGGATGACGTCCAGCTCATCAGTGACTTTTTGATCAGACCACTGAGAATTGCGAAGAGCAATGCGAAGCGTAACAGGGCTGCCCTGGCCGCTCTCAGGTTGAAGCGTCACTTCACTTTGTTCTGCATTATAAAAATCTGCTGGCAATAGAAAACTTTTCTCTTCATACACAATAGTTTGATCCTTGGACAGCCGCGAACCCTGCGGATTAGGCTGAACGGAAATCACTTTACGAAAACCTTTGTGGTCAGTGAGAACAAGTTGATCTAAATGCGCTCCTCGTGCGAACCCTTTCTTAAAACCAAGAACGCCTTCAAGAAAGGAAAAATTCATCGACATTTCTTGATTGAGGGCAAGCTGAATCTCTTGTGCTTTTTTGGGGTCAAACCTGGGCTGGGAGAAAGTATCGATCAAAAAATCAGCGAGCCAAATAGACGGCCTTGAATAGGAGAGCATTTTAGCGAGCGCATCGCGCGCAAATGAATCTCCATTTTGAGCGCCACTTCTCAGCGCAGAGTAAATGTCATCCAAAAATCCCTGATTGCGCTGGCCATAATTAAAATATTTTTCGTGAAACTCTTTTTCAGTTTGAACTTGCGCCTCCAAATCCGTTTGGGTTTGATACCTCTCACTCAAAAGCACGGCGACTTGTTTCTTTGTCACTACTTCACCAGACACTGCAAGCGCTTCAAGCGCCTTCAAAAACTCTTCCGAATCATTGTCTACATATCCCTGCGCAAAGCCAAAACCCGCCGCTTGAATGCCAGTCATTTCAGAACCCGTAAGGGCAAAATATTTTGCGGTAGGAATTCCAACCCGCTTCGTTAATTCCAAAATATCCACATTGGGGACAAATCCAATTTTGACTTCAGGGGCGGCGAGACGGGAAGTGTTATCCGTCACAATCAAATCTGTCGCAGCTGCAATTTCAAGGCCGCCGCCCATTGTGATGCCGCGTGCGAGCGTAAGAGTTGGTTTCCCAAAATCACGAAGCTTTCCATATAAATCGTAAAGCGACACGTAAAATTCATTTGCTTTTGTTTGTGTTTCTGGCTTCATTCGGTTGCTCAACACTTCAAAAATATTCCCGCCGGCGCTGAAATTTTTCTCGCCTGTGAGCACAAGCATTTTGACTTTTGAATCACCCCTCGCTTGTTCAACCAATTGATTGAGCTTTTGGACAAGCGCGTGAGTAATCGTATTGAGTCCATTTCCGCTTGTGAGCGTAATGGTTGCAACGCCCGCGTCAGAAATAGTGAGCGATGCATCGCTGTCGGCGCTTAATCTAACTTCAGAGCGACTCGCTTCAATCTCTTGATCAATAGCATTTAAAAATCCATCGACAAACTCAACCGTGTATTCATTAAACTGCGGTTCTCTCTTTTGAGTTTTTTCACCCGTCTTCACATCAAAACCCAGCACAGCGCTCACACCTTCCAAGTATTCCGGCATCCGGCTCATCTGGCGCGCTGCGATTAACTCACTCGCGAATACATCCTCAAGAGAAGTCTCATCTGGTCGGTGATCTAAAAGCATCCCAGACTTAAACTCAAAATGACGATTGAGCAAGTGATTGGTCACTGCTAGCGAAAGAGGCGAGCGGTTTTTCAGTATGCTGAGGGTTGAAGCCGCAAAAGAATTATCTCTAGCAGCACGTTCCAAATTCAGAATGATGTCAGACAGTTTTTCTTCTCTGAAATATTGGGCCATCAAATGTGCTTCACTCATTGAATAACTGCGCTCAGCCATTCGTTCTGTGTACACTTCATCTTTTTCCCTTATTTTGCCAAAAAATAAATCTTTTAATTGCTTAAGTCTGGTCTCATAGTTTGCGTTTGTAAATCCAGGGGACGCTATGAAATTTTTGATTGCTTCTTCAGCTTCATTTAAGTGGCTTGATAAAACAAGGTCTACCCCCCAACGCAAATTATCAGAGTCAAACACATTAAATGGTTTCCCGGTAAGAGCAAAATACTTCGCGGTTGCAAGACCCATTCGTTTGGACATTAAATAAGTCATTCCCACATCTGGGAAAAATCCAATCCCGGTTTCAGGCATCATGAATTTTGTGCGTTCCGTTGCAATCATAAAGCTTGCAGCACGCGAAAGCCCCATACCACCTCCGACCACCCAGCCATCGGCAAGGGCTATGACAGGTTTTTCTTTGGAAAGTTCACTTAATGCCAAATAAGCGGCGTATTCTTCCTCATAAAATTGATTTACTTCTTCAAGGCGCCCTGCATGAATGGCTTGAGCGAGCTGCTTGATGTCCGCACCGGTACTAAAATTTTCACCAGCTCCTTTAATAATCAATCCCTTAATTTCGTGATTTGACTTAATCCGTGCAATTTCAGCTCTTAAAGTTCGAATCATGTCAATGGTAATGGCATTACCAGCTTTGGGACGATTAAGTGTCAGTGTCACCACGCCGTTCGATTCATTGATTAACATTTCATCTTGTGAGCGCATTTCGCTATGGGTGACGGATTTTGATTGATTTTCCGAAACTAAATTGAGAAGCGTTCCAGATTGCAAATCAGGTTGTTGAAAATAATTTGTTTTTTGACTTAAATCTTCGCTGACCCCCGCCAAACGAAGTTCCGCTCTGACTTGAGCCGCCATAGCAGCCGCATTCCAGCCAAGACGCGCCAAATCTTGAACCGCATGATCGCCCAAATCAGATTTTCTAAAAGTAGCTGTCGGAATGCTGTGAGGCTCGGTGTAATCCCGAAGAATCGCATCGACATATGACCGATTGCTTCCGGCCTCTGAAATGTGCGGAGAAACCAAAGCGTAGTTAAATCCCTGTTTCTCAAAAAACTTTTTAAAGGGCCTGGCATGAAACCCACCGGTAATCACAACGGCTTTGCGCTCACCCGTTTTAGTTAAAATCCGCTCAACATTTTGAAGCATCCACCGGTCGCGCTCTTTTGCTGAGCGGTAAAAAACGAGTGAGTGCTTAAAAAGTGCGTCGATGCGTTGAAGTTGAGCTTGATTAAGCTTTGGGTCACGAACACGCTGCTCGGTATTGAGTGCAAAAAAATCCTTTAAAATTTGGGAGGGGGTAAGAGCAACGCGCTTTTGTTTAATCAATTGATATTCTTCTGAAGTAATTTCAAGATTCAGTAACTTCTTAAGCAGTTGATAATTCCTGAACAGGGGAAAAAGTTTTTTTTCATGTTCATTTTTTGCGAGATTCGCGGCAATCAAATTTTCAAGCCGCTTCATTTCTTTAAACAAAAGGCCTGTTTTTAGTTCGCTTCGCAAAAGCAGGTGAATCATAAAACGTCTGACATTTGGATATTGCGCTAAATTAAAGTTCTGAGGCAAATGCTCCACCATCCGTTCAAAAAGAAGGCTGGTCTCTGGGTCAGGAAGGCGCTGGTGAGAAAGGGGCAGGAAAAGAAGGCGTTTGATCTCATCATAATCTTCTTGTGGAACTGTGCGAATGGTCAACAAAAACTGGCCGCGCTCTTTTTGAAACTGAGCGAGATTCAGCTCTGAGCCATACTTCTCAAGAGCAAACAACCGCACCAGCATAGGCCAATCAATTTGGAAAATCGGATTTGAAAAATCAATATTAAGATGTTTTTTGGCAAGCGATTTTAAATTGGCAAGCCGCCCATCCGCTGTCGTAAGACCAGAAGCCGAATCATCGAGCTCTTCCATGAACTTCCGAAGAGATTCGTTCACATATGGAACGAGCAAGCGCTTGATTTGGAGGTCGATTTGATTTAAGAAACGTTCAGATTTTTTTCTCTCCATCATCACTTCATGAAAAGCGTTACCGCTCTCAACATAGGTTTCTAAATTTTCGATTCCGTACGCTTGAGCATCTCTCTGTTTGGTCAGAAAAAGTTCGGGCCCGGTTACGAAGGACTTTTTGGCGAGCTCCTGAACTACTTTGAGTGTCAGTTGCATATTGTGAGGAAAAAAACGAAGCAGTTCCGGCTTCAGCTGAAAAGCGCTTCCTTCAAGCAGCACGACCCGGATGCCGTAATGGTTTTTTAAATAATGGAGGATTGATTCAATATTTTTTTGTGCTTCGTAAATCCCATGTGCTTCTTGGATGTGGATGATTGTAGGACCATGCCCTGAAAATGAGGCGTCGATTGTTCCAAGTTCGGGTGGGAGATCAAAAGTAAAATGAGTCGGCGAATTGACTTCGGTTACGAAAAATGGGCTTGCATTCGCAATGCCCGGACGCGAAAACGTCAACTGATCAAGTAAAAAGACGAGCGCGACAAACGATGCTGCAACCCTTTTAAAAAAAATATTCATTCAGTTATGAGCTTTTTTTTAAAACCTAATTTTGGGAGAAAAAATTATGGAAACTACCCATTAGTTTTTCAATGTGCACCAGAATAGGCGTATTGTTAATATTAATATTTGTAATGGAACTCTTTTCAACAGTTCCGATTGCCGGTGGAATTTCAATTTGCTCGACAAGCGAAGCAGTGCTTACTTCAAGATTTGAATTTAACCGGGGATTTGAAAAAACAACGGCTGGAACAGCAGGCGATGACCAAGCAATGCTCGTTGCTGTAAAACTAAAGGCAACAATACAGGCAATAAATTTCAATAATTTCGGAGACGACTTACTTCCAGAAAACAACATTCGTTATTGAATTGTTCCTCTCCTCCGAAAAGAATCGCGCTTAAGCGAGCCCAACGAATCGCGCGTAAAATATAGCCTAATTAAAAAGATGCTTTGTGTCAAATGTTTTTCCAATGTTTTTCTAATCTACAAATTTGCCAAGGCTCTAAGCAGAAACATGAATACTTTCTTGAGCTTTACCTTGAAGGATGAGTCTTTCAAGAGAGCTGATCAAAAAGGTCTTGCCCGTACCACTCGCATCCGGAACAAAGGATTGAACAGTTTTCAAGAGTTCATTAGCTTGCATCTGACTAATTGGCAGTGACGCAAGAGCCACAAGTTTTTCAATCTCAGGCGCAAAGGCTTCGTAGTCATCCGGGTTGATTTGGCTGCCATACACAAAATGAATGCCGTGCTCTGGAAGAAACTCGCTAAGACCTCCGGTTTGAGAAAAGGTAACAAAATTTCCATTCTTAAACTCAGTCTTTATTTTTTGCGAAGCTTCTAGCGTGCTCGACGACTGAATAATCCGAAGGAGCTTCTCTGAATTCTGAACTGCATTAATTAGAGCAAAAAACTCTGTCCTGTTTTTTTCACCCGGCAAAAGCCCATCCCGCGTATTCCAAAGTTTGGTCAGGGCATTTACAACCTCGGCGCGCAAATTTGCGTTTCCAACTGTAACAAGCGTACGCCCAGTCTTTTGAAACCGCTTCAAAATCAAGTAAATCGTCCGAGGACTTTTCTGAATTGAATCCTCTAAGAAACCATTTAAAATAAGATTGCCCGTAGATGAGCGCATCCCGATTGTCATGTCATTCTTCGCCAAAAGGACGAATCCGTCCTCTGGCGGATGAGGCGCAGCCGACTTGTCCGCCAGCCCTTTTGTCATCCTGAGGGAGTCCTGAATAGGACGACTGAAGGATCTAGAGTTCGTTAGATCCTTCGCTGAGTTTACCCTGAGCGCTAGATCCTTCACTCCGCGCAGCAGCCCTTTAGGGTCGTTCAGGATGACAAGCGAAGGGTTCAGGATGACATCAAAATTAATTTCCAAATGACCTCTCGTTCCAAACACTTCTTCAACTGCGCTTGGGCCTTGTTTTTGAGGAAGCTCGCTCTTAAAGCTAGTGCCCTGCAACTTTCTCTTCAAAAGGACAAGTTCTGCCCCCCGTTCAATCGACGCCGCAAGCGCAAAAGGCAAAATAAACTCGCGGTAGGTCTTGAGAACTAATGTTTCGCCACTCCTCAATTCTTCTCTGGGCTGGACAATGAGTTTAGCAAGATCAACCACCAAAACGTTGCCTTGACGTGTCATTTGAAAATCTTCTGAAATTGAGGCGAGAGGCTTTTCTTCCAGCGCTTCCTGTACGCTGACCAAGACAAAGCCATAAGATTTTCCTAAAATTTCTTTGACACGTTGCGCAAGCTCTCTTTCTTTACCGGCTTCAGGCAAAATAAATTGCGCGCCAGCACTGTCTAACTGTAACTTTGTAATCACATCTCTCACGATTACAGAAAAGAAAGTAACGAAGTTTTCATCAAGGACTGTTCGGTCATCTGCTTTTCCTTTGCTTAAATAATTGGCGGCTTCGCCAAACGTTACCGGTTGTTTTAATTCTTGATCTGACTGTCTTAATTCATTCCGTTTATGCTCAAGCTTATTAAGCACCAACTTTTCGATTTCTCTTGGCACTCCGGAAATCAATTCATAAGCCCGTTCATTGACCTCGGCTTTGAATAAACTTAAATCGGGTCTCTTTCCGGCTTTGAGCTTAAAATACTTATTTTCATTCCCCTCAATCATAAAATCAGCTAAATATCGAATGCCCAGTTCCAGATGAAAAAGTTTGTAGCGCTGGATGATGTCATGAATCATTAAACCAACGCCGGTACTTTCAGGGGTAAATCCGCGCTCGGCCAAGAAACCAGCAATAACACTGCTCACAACTTCAGTATTAATAGAAACTTTATTTAAGGAAGCAGGCTCGCTTCCGGCAACATTTCCAAAAGTACGAAGAAGATCTGCGATGTCATCAAAAGAAGCGCCTTTTTGAAGAGTGTCTAAATCGTAAAGAAGTGTGACGTAAAGTTTCCCGTCGGCCCCACGACTAAAAACAAAGTTGGAAATCTTTGGGTCATTATGCTGAACAATTTTATCTGCTGTAGATATTTGTTGTGAAAAATAGTCAAGATATTCAAAATATTTTCCTTGAAATGTTCTGTCAAGACGCCTAACGCGGGCTTCAATCTCTGAATCCAATGCGCTCAACTTCACTGCATGAACCCTTTTGGGCGGCTCTTCGTTTGACAGGCTCAGGCGAACTGTTTCTCCATCCATCAAATCCACTAAATACTGGTAGTGATAATCGATGTCGTGAAAATGAGGCAAGGAGTCTTGCCACCGGTCGTCAGAATCAATCAATCGCAGCATTTTTTCAAATACGCTCAAATGAGCTCCAAGCTGAAGTGCTACGCTGCTTCGTTCTGCTGGAGGAATCTCCTCTAAAGATTTGAATGAAAACCCTTCCACATAATCCATCACGCGCCAGCTGCCCATTTCATTTTTGTAAAGCTTCTTCCCTTCTTGTGGATTTGAAACATCATAAAAATGAAGTTTTTGGAATGGAGGTTTTAGGAGGCCGCTTTCAAAAGCTCTGTCTTGCGCTTTCTCAAACAAAATTAAATTATGCTCAATCGCCGCATGATTAAAAATCGAACTTACCTTTTGAAGGATGAATTTTTTACCTTTGTAAGTCACGACATAAGTTGTGTTGATGTGGCCTTCGGAATTAAGTTGAATCTCAAATTGATTCGGGTCAAAATCAGTTATTCCTAAATTAAAATGCTGAAAAGTTTCTTGCAATTTCTCGTGCGCGCGCATTTCTGAACGTCTTTTGGCACTGCTCTTAAGAAAGAGCTCCACGTCGCTAGGGTGTGGCAAAATCGTAAACTTGATCAGTTGGGATTTCTCTTCCACCAAAAGTTCAGGTTTTTGGCTGGAATAGTAATAATTGTGAATGCCCATGAAAAAAAATGCAGGTCCGAATATGGACACTAAGTGATTTATGAAGAAAGCGTCTGATGTTAGATTTGAAAGAAATTCGTGAGGTGATAAATCAATCAGTACTACATTACCTGAGTTCTCAAATCCACGCCAAAAACCAAATGGCACGAAATTATTTTTGCCTTCCACTTTCACCAAAATTAAACGGAAGGATGTTATTGAACCCCTTTTTGGTTTCACAAACTTAGAATTTATTCCTACATCGGACACAAGCCACTGATGAAAAAGTTGGGCTTGTTCTTTATTAAAAGTGAGGGGAACGTCAGCCACTTCACCCACTCCAGCAACGCTAGATATCACCCTAACATTCTTAGGGTCAAACCTCATGACCTGACCGCTTTCATGCGTTCTTGATGAGTTCTTCATCCTCACCTCCGCGCGAATTCTCTGAATTTGAGTTTTTTGAAGTAGCGGGGCATTGTTGTCTTGAGTCTCACTTCTCGCCTCCGCGCGGGGAGTTTGATTACGCAGTTCGGAGTGGGGATTGGTTTCCGCTTTAGAGAGTGATTCATCAACAGTTGGTTGTTGACTTTCTAAAGATTCCACCACGCTTCTTAAAATACTGTCAGGTGACATCAGAGAATCGGGAGGCGACGCGACCCAGCCAGTGTGAATCTGTAACGCACTCAACAAACCAAGAACAAAAGCGAAAACAGTTCCAATTTGCGCTACTGTCATCACATTAAAATAAGTAATCCCCATGAAATAAAGTATGGGAGTAATTAAAAGAGGCGTTGAACACACCATGAAGAATAGAGACAAATAAATTGCACCGTTAATTGTGTACATTGCGTCATAAATAATCACTTTCAAGACGTCGCTTTTAAGAGCTCTCCACTGTGGGAAAATAAAATTGTCATAAAGATTGCAAAACATTTTGTACCCAAAAACGGTAGAACCAAATCCAATGATGCTCAGAAGCCAAGTAACAATTCCCATCCCTAAAGTGTAAGGCACGAATAAATGCGATGAAGCGGCAGGGCCAGATGCACTCAGCTTGGCCAAATTAAAAGCACTAAAAAATCCTGTTACTGTGCCAGACGTTAAAGCATAAAAAGATACCCACAGCCATCGATTGATTCCATCTAATAGATTCTGAGCGCTTGGTGGTTCTTTCGTTTCTCTCACCTCAGCACGGGGTTGATAAACGATGACAAGGGTTTTTACAGGTTGGCCGCCGACTTGTTCAGTAGTTTGATATAAATGAAGTGGAGCGCTTGTTTCGTACGCTGCGGCTGAATTTTGAGCAAGACCATTCCAAGCTGAAGCTTGATTGTAAGAAATTAAACCTCCAGTTCCTAAAATGGGTTTTACTCTGTCCTTGTAGGTGTCAGAAAAAAATCCCGTTTGGCTTACTCGCACGAGATGAGTAATAGTTTTGTTGTCAAAAAGTTGCTTTGCTTTTGAAATTGCTTCTGGCCAAGTAGCTGCAAGCCTTATGATCTTACCTTCTTCAAGACCATTCTGCATATCTTGATGTGGGCGAGCAACTCTATCACCTTCATACTTCACACTCCCATCTGGATTTATTTGAACAAGTTGATCCATGCACCAGTAGAAACCATTGTAATTTGAAAAAACTGTGGTGTGGACTAACTGATTATCGCGCTGAACTAAAAACTGTTTTCCAATTCCAATGTTGGCGGACAATTCGGTTTGAACTGGTTCTGGTTCAAAATCAAATGAACCAGGCTGGTTAATACTGCGGATATCCAACACATGCTTTTGACCATAGTTTCCGTTGAACGAAAGCCTTGGATCGTTAATACTCGATGGCCCTTCAATCTCTAAGAATATTAATTTTGAATCTGATTGTTTGCGGTTGAATGGCTCTAAAACAACCGCTCTACGATATTCGTCACCTGAATGCAGGACAACAATTTGTCCGCGCTGGAGTGTATTTGCTGCTTTGATTCTGTCATTCAAACCGTCAGGTGACGGATGATTCTTGCGATTTTTCAAAATGCGAATGGCAACTGCCGTTGTGTCTGAATCTAAGCTGCGTCTCTGCTGACTTGATCTTGTTTCAGCGCGGGGAGGCAGAGCATTATTTACCAGAGACTCACTTCTCATCTCAGCGCGGGATTGAGTTTGTGAGCTATGTTCGGCAATTGCCTGCGCAATTTGGTTCTGGCCATTAATTCCATGATTCAATCCAACAGATATCATAGGGAAAGTCATAAGAATGGACAAAATATGCATCAACGTGATGAAAATAGTATTGTCCAATAAGGGTGCGACAAAAAAAAGCAATCCAAACATTAGTCCTGCGAGAAAATTCCCTAGCCCAGACCAGTAATTAAATTCCCCAGCTACCAACAGATTGCGCCGATCAGTATTTGAAAAAATAGCTCCTTTATTTTCGTCTGTAATCTTTTGAGGCCAAAAAAAGTAAAACAAACATCCTAAAGCCATAATCGCATACACAAAACCAATCTCTTTTGGGGCGCCTAATAATAAACTAGTAAGTGGTATGGCGAAAATAAGCGGCAATTTACGCCAGTCGCCTAGATTGAGTTGATTTATACGATCAAAATTTCTTTGCAAACCAACGCCAAATCGATTCCTTTTTAATTCACTTTCTCCCCTCACCTCAGCACGCGGTTGATAAACAATGACAAGGGTTTTTACAGGCTGACCATTAACTTGTTCAGTGGTTTGATACAAGTGAAGTGGAGCGCTTGTTTCGTATGCTGCGGCTGAATTTTGAGCAAGACCATTCCAAGCTGAAGCTTGATTGTAAGAAATTAAACCTCCAGTTCCTAAAATGGGTTTTACTCTGTCCTTGTAGGTGTCAGAAAGAAATCCCGTTTGGTTTACTCGCACGAGATGAGTAATAGTTCTGTTGTCAAAAAGTTGCTTTGCTTTTGAAATTGCTTCCTGCCAAGTGTCTGCCAATCTGATGGCTTCTCCGTTTGCGAGCCCATTTTCCATACCCTCGTAAGACCAATTAAAGCCGCGCCCTAAATACTGACTCGTCTCGGATGCTACAAGACGTGTGTAAGAAATTAATCTGTACTCGTGTGCATAAGCTGCTATGACCGTAGCAAGAACCGAACTTCCGTTGACCTTAACTTGAAATTGCTCCCCAATGTTAATAGGCAACCATGACTGAACTGATTCAGGTTCAAGATCAAAACCAGATGCGGTAACTTGTTTGGAAGTCAATTTATACAATTTCCCAAAACTCCCACCAAATAAAAGCCTTAGGTCTGTTCCAAGCGGACCCTCAATCATCATCAGTTTTAATGAAGGCGACACTGCGTCACTAAACGATTCCAAAACAATAGCCCTTCCGTATTCGTTACCTGAACGTAGGTAAATAATTTTTCCCGGCTTAAGGGTTTTAACTATTTGCATTTTACGTTCTGAACTTATTAATGCTGGATTGAGCGCACGTTCTCCCAATTTTTGAATGGCTGATTCTGCAACATCAACAGAAGAAGAACTCCTCGCTTCAGCGCGACGACCTGGACTGGACTTAGAGCTGTGGTCCGTATAAAGAGGCATACCATTTGCCGAATAGCGAAAACCATCAATCACGTAGGAACCATCACGAGGATCCGCATCTCTATCACTGGGGCCATGATCCGCGTAAAGCGGCACGCCATTTTCAGAATAACGAAAACCATCAATCACGTAGGTACCATCATGAGCACGGGAGGCATCTTTACTCCGCACTTCAGGACGATGGGAGTTGATTGGATGGTTCGCGATCGAGGGACTTCGCTGGGATCTCACAACTTGCCATAAGTCTTCAAGTAAATTCTCCACATCCCATTTAGGCGGAACAAAATTCCATGCAAGCTCATGGCGGGCGTGGACATGCTCGCGGACATAATAATCTCCAAGGAACTCGTCTTCATAAGTCCAGGGGCTGATCAAAAGAATGTCCTTAACCATAGCACTCCAAATTTCCTTTAATTTGGAATCTTCAATCGAAGCAAATAATTCATGGATTAACCTCTCCCGGATTTCTTTTTTGAGACGGGCTTTTTCATCAAAAATATTTTCTGGAGTTCCGTAAGCCTTCGCGAGATTTAGTAAAGTGCTGCGGATCCGAATCACCTTGCTTGAAATCGCCATTTCGTGCTTGTAAAGCTCGTTGTCGCTAAGCAGAGAGCTGCGGTCTTTTCCTGAATAGAGGAAAAGATAACCTGCGTGCACCAAATCCCAATCAAAAGACTTGGGCCCTTTGATATGAAAAATAAATTGGCTCAAAAGAGTGGGCTTGGTATGAGAACTGTAAGTGGCGTGATAAAAAAGTCCGTGCGGACTTCCCTTCGCATAGCGGAAAACATCGCTTACGACTTTTTTGTGTTCATCTGAGTTCAAAAAAACAAAAAGCGCGGCGGTGCGAATCACAGAAAGTTTACCTTGGAGATTTTCATAGAAAGTCTTCGTGACATCTGCTTGACGACGCTCCACTTGGTCTGATGCAGGAGCTTGAGGAGGAGCGGTGATTCCCTTTGCTAACATTAGTGCGGTCGCAGGAGCTGCAGGTTTACTATCTTTATCGACCGCGATGATGTGTCCGCCGACGTGCTCTACAAGGTTGTTGGATGTAGCGCCATTACTTGCCCCCAAATCAAGCATTAGAGGATTTTGAATACCTTCTTTTTGGAGCAAATTTCCTAAGACTCGATCTTCAACCACATATCGCGCAGGATCGGTCACTGAATCCTGACGCGCAAATACCTCTCGCAGCTTTTCGCGGGCTGTAGGGTCTGCCAGAACCGCCGCAAACTGTTCGGAAAAACTCAACGGTTTTTGAGAATGACGTTTATTAAGATAGGAATTTCTAGTAAGCAACCCACGCCAGACTTCTTCATCATAGATGGACCAGTAAAGTTCGATCCCTCGTGGTTGACTCTTCGTTGCCTCTTCAAAAAACCGGGAGAATTCTCCTTGTGCTTCAACGGCCTTAATAACCGCTCTGCGGAAACCAATTTCATTTTGAAAAATCAGAACAACCTTAGGTGACAAATGATCTTTGGCTTCCTGAAAATAACGCTCAAATCGCGTTAGGATATTCTCCAGACCACGTTTTATTCTCTGAACATGAGCCGGTAGCCCTTTCAGACTAACAGCAGAACTAACTGTCTGTGCGCCTTGAGTCTGTGCCTCAGATTGGGAAGAAAGTAAAATGGGCATGCCTCGCTCTAAAGTCTTTCTTAGATTAAACCATTCAATAAAATCAGGATTACTATTTGCCTCGGGTGTTCTCAAAAGGATTTTGGATGCGGTAGTCTGCATCGCATGAGTGAATGCAACAACCGTGTGTCCGTGATATTTTTTTCCAAGACGCTCTAAAGTTTCTTTCTGAAACGCAACGTACGTCAGCAGATCTTCACCGGAAGGAGCTTTTGCGGAGGCTTTAAGATGAGGATGTTCACCGGCTGTAAATTCTGCTCCTGGCAGCGTTGGGAGATCCGCCAGTTTTTGGCCGGTCCACTCCTCTCCAAAATCCATTTCCCGAAGGCCAGGTTCTTCAATTAATGAAATGTTAATGTCGTTGCGTTTGGCCAATCGAACAAAATGCTCGCCTGTCTCTATGGGGCGTCGTAATGGACTAGTTAAAAAATAAATTATTTCTCCCTTTTTAAGACGTTCGCCAAAAATCTCCCAAAGTTTAGCCGCACCCTTTTCTGCTTGATCATGTCCTCTACTATTCAGCGAGGGGTCTGAGCGAGAACCTGACATTACTCTATGTTCGTTATCATCTGTGAATCCATGTGGAACGAGCCATAAATCAATGTCCAATTCTAGCGGTGTAAAATCATCTCCATAACGAATGTCGCCTTCAGGGGTAAGAGGCAAATGAAGCTCTTGTGATAACTCCAAATCTGTTGTCCTCGTCTCAGCTTGAAGAGTTTCGCTGCGCAGTTCGGAGTGGGGATTGGTTTCCACTTCAGGAAGCAATTCGATGGTATCGTATGCAAATCTCTCTGAAGTAAAACTAATCATAATTGTCGGATTGCCTTCTCTTTTTAATTTAAATTGCCACCATTCACCATCAAATTCATACGATTCCAATATCCCATCCGTAACGGTGCTCTTTCTACCTGGTATGCTGCTTGTAAACCTCACCTTTTTGCCAACAAGCAGATTAAGAATGTTATTCATTGCCTGTGTTGAAATAGGCGCTCCCTGCTCATCAACAAATTTAATGATTGTTTGATCTGAATTGCGCAGCTCTGAGCGCCTAGTTTGATCTAAAACTTTGATGATTGGATCATGATCCAATCGAGAAAAACTTTTTTCGATTGTAGAATTTCCATCACGCAATGAAATGTCAAACTGATTAGCTGATTGATTAAAACTCCATTTTAAAATACGCCCTGTAAAAGTAAGTTCCCCATTATTAAGTTGTAACTCTATTTTCGTTCTTTGGTTGACAAGTTCAAAGAACATTTCCTGAATCTGACCAAAGTTTAATTGTGCAAGATGAATTGTAACGCCGCTTTGCAATGGACGCGGTTGATTTCTACCAATTCTCACACCAAAATCCAATGGTTTTGCTCCTCGAAGTTCCTGACGATTGGGTGCAAAGTCGGTTAAGCCTTTCTGAATTTCATTTTTGATTGCCCTGTCAAAAATATTTGGATTGACGTTTAACGCTCTTAACTCCACATGACTTTGACTCGCATAGGTAAGTTCGAGGGTGTGGGTAGATGAAAAAGTTTGAATTGGCTTGTCATTGCGAGGAGCCGCAGGCGACGAAGCAATCTCAGTCTTTGTCATCCTGAGAGAGCCCTGCACGGGGCGACCGAAGGATCTAGTGTTTGCTAGATCCTTCACTCCGCGCAGCAGCCCTTTAGGGTCGTTCAGGATGACACGTGAAGGTTCTTTTAGTTCCGAATCCAGCATCAAGTGAACATAGTTTTCATGCTCTTTTTGCCAATTGGATTCGGTTGGCGAGCCGAGACTCGGCGCAATTAAGACGTAGTTGTAATTTTTTTCCTCAAAATATTTTTTGAAGGGCTGGGCATGAAAACCACCGGTCACAATCACGGCCTTGGTTACGCCTGTTTCTTTAAGGCGCTCCTCAATGCGCTCGAGCATTTCACTGTCACGTTCTTTAACCAAATCATAAAACTCAAGCGCCTTTTTAAAGAGCGAATCGATTTCTTCTAAGTGCGTAAAACTCTGATTTCGGACGCGCTGAGAGGAATTAATGGAAAGCAGGCGACGTACAAGTTGAGATGGAAAAAAATTCAAATAATTATTCACACCTGTCATCCCCGCATGCTTTAACACTCGCGTCCGTGCGCGGAGCACTTTTCGGGAAGAACTTGAGGTTCTTCTCCGAAAGTGGCGGGGATCCAGAACTGTGGATTCCTGATCAGGCTGCGCGTAAAAACGCGCAGTCCTGTCAGGAATGACAGAATGCGCTAGATCCTTCGCTGCCTGTTCGACTGGTTCGTGGGCGCTCAGGATGACAGGCAGGTGATGTGATTCACTGATCCTTTCGAGCTCCTCTGGAGTCAACTCAAGTGCAAACAATTTCTGAAGCAGGCGGTAGTTTTTAAGAATGACAAGGATCTCTTTTTCGGTTTTGTTCTTCGTAAACGCAAGCGCAATTTGCTCATTTAAAGTTTCAATTTCTTTGGCAAGCAAATCTGGTTTGAGTTCATTTTGAAGCAGAAGTGAACCGATGTAGTGATTGAGATTTAAATAAGCACTGTAATTAAAGTCCTTAGGAAGAAAAGAAACAACTTGTTCCATTAATGCGTCTAAATCATGCTTTGAGGCAAATGCGTGGGTGAGTTTGGGGTTGAGCAGTTGCTTGAGTTGATTGATTATGTCATTGTGAGGAGGTAAAGCGGCCGGAGCAGTTCCTGTCTCTGTCATCCTGAGGGAGCCCTGTACGGGGCGACCGAAGGATCTAGCATTCACTAGATTCTTCGCTTCCCTGATTGCCAGTTGTTCGGTGGGGCTCAGAATGACAGGATTCTCATTAACAACAGCCTTCAAAAACTTAATCTTTTCCTTTTCAAGCTTCGTTCGGTCAATTTTTTTTCTCCATTCTGCAAGCTTTGTCATCCGAACCAGCATCGGCCAATCCGCTTGAAAAATGGGTTCTGAAAAATCAATTTTTAAAACATCCTTCGCCCGTTTCGTGACGTGCGTCATCCAATCTTCCAAATTAATTCTCTGAGCCTCATATTGCTCAAACTCAGCAAGATATTCCTTAAGCTCGGTATTTAAATAAGGCGCTGTGAGGCGCGTAATTCCCTCGTCCAGTGCGCTGAGGAAATTCTTACTTTTCTCTTTTGCTCTGAGCACTTCTCGGAAAGCCTGGAGGCAGCGCTTGTAACTTGAGAGTTTTTCAATTCCATAAGCTTTTGCGTCCGGAGTATCAATCAAAAATAATTCTGGTCCTTTGAGAATAGCTGCTTTGGCGAGTTCATCCGCAGCTTTCTTGGTTAAATCCATTCGCTTCGGGAAAAAGCGAAGGAGTTCTGGGCGAAGCTTGAATGGACTTCCTTCGAGGAACAAAGTTTTGAATCCGTATTCAGCATGAAGATGACGGAGAATTCCTTCAATGCTTTTCTGTGCCGCATAATTTCCATGCGCCGTTTGAATGTGAATTAAAACAGGCCCTGAGCCAGATGAAATTTCCTGGATTTTTCCGAATTGTTCCGGAATTGCAAGTTCAAATTTTGGATTAAGCCGGACTTCTTCTGAAAATTTTGGAGAGGTAAACGCACTCGTAGGAAGAGTTTGGAAACCGTAAGCTGGAAGTGAAGATGCGCTAAAACAAATTACCGTTACAAATGCGACGGTTTTTAAAAAGAAATTTTCTCTTTGAAAAAGCAACTTGGGGATACCTCTTTCAATTAAAGTTTATAAAGTCTATTGTAATTACATAAAATAGCAAGCACAAAATTCTAGTATTTGTGTATTTCGCCTAACTCCATTTACTAAAAAAGAATGATGAAGGCATGCCTGCCCGCCAGACAGGTGGGCTTTCCCTACATTAAAATGAAAGGAAGAGCGGCTACAAAACACTTTCCAAC
>JAHFHD010000175.1 GCA_023247075.1 Candidatus Omnitrophota bacterium
GTGAATACCGATGCCCGCGAGGCCGCCCTGAATAACAGACCCCGTGATTTGTTCCAGAACCACTTCGTCAAAGAGACCAGACACATTTTGACCCGCGAATCCCAAATCCAAATTTTGAGCAATCGTTTTAAAATGAGGCAGAACTTCCTTCGACAAATTTTGAACCCATGACGGACCAAACTGAAGTGTTCTTGAACCAAGATTGCTGAGTCCATTCACCGCCGCCGTCCGAACAGGATTCATCAAGCCAAAAAATCCGCCGAGAATACCCGTCTGAACCAAAGACTCTACAGACCCCTCTGTTAAACCGTATGCCTGTTGAATCATTGAATTGGCCAGCGCCGAATCCGACATTGTTCCAGCAACGCCAAATGAATCATAAACGCGATTGGTGGACTGATCCCAGCTGTAGCCGCCTGACAACTCAGCCCTTCCGTCCGGCGTAAGTCTGCCCGTCAATTGAGCGTCCAGACTTATTCCGTTGTTAAAAGAAATGGTTTTCGCGCCTAAAGCGCCAGCCACATCATAAGCTCCTGAACTTTGAAGCACTTCCAGTGCAAACGGTACCACCACACGTGAGCCGCTCGTCAGCTGCGCACTAAATTGAGAAGATCCTGCAACAGTAAGCGCAATTTTTTCAGCAAGTCCCAAAGAAGATACCGGCGCAGCAGCCGTATTGCTCCCGATCAACCTAAAATTGCTGCCCATGAGTTGTGCCCCGCCCAAACTAGCTACAACTGACATCGCAAGCACGGCCGCATTACCGGCGGCGTTAAACCAATTAAGGTTCTGACTATTGTAATCGTTGTAAAGACTCATTCCGGCATTAACACCTGCGTAACCGGCAACGCTTGTTGCGAGCACCGCTTCAGAAAATCGAATCGCGGTGCTCTCGAGTTTCCCAAAAGGGGACAGTCCTGCCAAAAGAGCCCCAGCAGCGTGAAAATAATCTCCTGATGTTAAGCCTGAGAAACCTTTTTGACCGACTGAGTCCAAGAAACTGGCGCCGCTTGATACGCCAAATCCCAAATTGAGAGCTTTTCCAAATGTGCTCGCGCCACCGGGAATCAGGCCTCCAAGCCTCACAAGTCCCGCAGCAAGGAATGACGCTCCCGCAACGGCTGCGAAAGAAGTTGTTAGCGCATCCTCCCGAAATGAATCAACAACAAACCGAGCGGCTTCTTCAAGAGACTCGCGGCCAAAATCATCACTTGTGCCAGGAATGAATTGACCAGCCAAACCTCCCAGCCCCTGAATGCCGTGAAGAAGATTCAAAGAAATCCGGTTCGCATTATTGAGTGCAGAATTGGTGATAAAGGTTTCAAAATCCGAGACAATGTCCCTAGAAGCCCGCTCGCTATTAAAATTTGAGAAAAAGTTTAAAGCTGTTTGCGTGTCGTATTGCCCCAAGCCCGGCAACTTTGAAATTCCGGCCAATTTGCCGCCGCGATATTCATCTCCCATAAATGATCCCGAATAAAGCTTTGCGGTTCCGTCACTTCCGAATTCAACAACTTGAATCTGACCACGAGCGCCGACCGCTTCGGCAACGCTTGTGCCATTATTCGGATTGATGATCCGTCTCAAATTTTCTCCATTATCTCCTTTGGTAACCAGCAAATCTCTTCCGTCCTTAAAGAAATTTCTCATCAACACTTCGCTCTTGTCTGGGTTGTAAATCATCTCATTCCCGTTCGGCGACCGTGAAAAAATTCTACCCACTACGTGCGTTTCCGCAACATGGTCTATTTGATAAGTAAATTGGGTTCCGCCGCCAGGATTTGTGGCAGCGATTTGAAAGGACGCCTGGCGCAAATCGCCGTTTGCGTTGCCCGTTACTTTTGTCACGACATATTCCTGTGCGGGGTCAAACTTGAAGCCCTGATCTTGAATTTTGAGACCCGTCAAACTTTTGCCGGACATAAGATACGTTTCATTTTTCTGGTCAATTGAAACTATCGTCAGCGTCCCATCCTTGCGAATCTGCATATCGGCAATTGCGGTGACCGTGACGGCTTTGCCATCAACGCCGGTCATGGTCCGTTCATACTTAAACCTACTTGTGCCGTCCGCCTGAGTGATTTGGATTCCTGAGAGCGTTTTCCCACTGCCATTGGTTACGGTTGCAGGCCCATAATAGGTAAGTCCTTCGCCATTTTGATCATAGGTTGCTTTACTTATGGGGTCCTTGAGAGCACTTTCTAAATCACCTAGAGGAATATCTCCGCTCACTTTTGCAACCGTGGTTCTAGAGCCATCAGCAATTGTATCAACAACACGTAAGACGCCATTTGATCCATTTGACGTATCTGACATAACATCAAGATAAAGACGTTCGTCAATGCGGTTTGAAGAGACCTTGTCAAAATCTTCGCTCCACAAATAATCTTTTTTCATAATAGACACGCGGCCGTAACTCAGAGAAGTGTCCGTTGTGCCGTTTTGTACAGTCATGATCAACTGAGAATTAGGTCTTAAAATATTCCCGCCTCCAAGCTCATAGGATTGGTTTTCTGTTGTGATGCTTTGCTCGATCATTTTCCCTTGCGCGTTAAGCCGTGTGACAATCATATTGCCTCCTTCCCTTGAAGTCACAACACTCGGCGTAAGCTTCGCTGCGTCTTGGTAAGTGTAATTTGATTCTTTTAAAATTTTCCCGCTCTGTGTGACGATCTGAACAGTCGAAGGCCGGTTTTGGTTCTGGACGTCAGGCGTAACTCTTTCACTTGCGCCGCGAGGAAGCGCTGGATTTGTTAGAACGGAATCGGCAAGCGGATTCTCTGTGCGAATGAGAACGTCGCCTCGATAAAATGCCGTGCCTGCGACTGTTCCATCATTCAACACAAGTGGAAAATTGCCTTCCTTGCCAAACATCCCCTCAAAACCAAATTGCCTTTGCCCGTTGTGATCAACAAAGCCAGAAACCGTGACATCGCCAAATTGCACTCGGTCATCATCCAAATAAAGCACCGCATCATTTGAATCAAAGTGAGCCAGTTCACTGTGGTAATAAATATTGTCTTCTGAACCCAGCAGCGCATTTGTTTTGATTCCTTCTATATAACTCTTTGTTCCTTGATCAAAACGGCCCGTGACGAAAACAATATTTCCATTAATTGAGTCGAGGTTATCCGTACTTAATCCATCTCCGGCAACTCCTTTATAATAGGCAGTAACCT
>JAHFHD010000024.1 GCA_023247075.1 Candidatus Omnitrophota bacterium
TCGGTTGTCGATGCGTTTCACGCCATTGTCTCAACCCGCTGCTACAAAAAAGGTTATTCACTTGAGACGGGTTACAATGAGCTTGAACGTTGCGCGGGAACGCAGTTCGACCCCCGTGTGGTTCAGGCTTTTGTCCGAGCTCACAGGCGGTGGGTTTCAAATTTGAGTTTTAAGAAGACAAAAGGAATTTCCCGCGCCGTTGCTTGAACCTTTCAACCATCTCGCAAGACCAAATTACCACAGATATTTTTTGCAGATATTTGGATTGACGGGAGAGTGTCTTGGAGATAAAATCCGCCTTTCTCAAGTAAGCTTGTAACTATTAACCGGTTTATTTCCAAGCGAGACAATTAGACATGCTAAAAAAAGAAGAGCTTGATAAATTAAAAAAGCAGCTTCAAGAAGGTCGGGTGAAGTTGGTCGAAGGACTCGGCCATTTGGAACGTGATAATCTGAACACAAGCCAGCGTGAGGCAGCGGGTGATTTGTCCGGTTATGCACTTCATATGGCAGATATGGCCACTGACAATTTTGACCGGGAATTCAGTCTTGGTCTTGCATCAACCGAGCAAAATTTACTTAACCTGATTGTCGAGGCGCTCGGTAAATTTAAAGAAGAAACCTACGGCGTCTGTGAAAACTGCAAAAAAGACATTACCCTGAAACGACTCAAAGCGATTCCTTACGCCAAGCTTTGTTTAAAATGTCAAGAAGCAGAAGAAAAAAATCCTCCCCAGTAATATTGCGGTAGTGAACCCAATAGACCTCCCATGTTTTTGATTGCCCTAGCCGCTCTCGGGGTCTTCTTAATTGATCAAGGGACCAAGTGGCTTGCCTTGAAATTACTTGTCTTAGAGACAAACAATCCGGTAATCCCAGGCGTTTTTCATCTGAGTTTGGTCCGAAATACGGGAATCGCATTTGGTCTTTTTCGTGGTCATGGCACTTTGCTTACCATTTTCGTAACAGCCGGCATGCTGGCTTTGGGAATTGGTGCTTATTTATTTCGCAAACAGACGCTCGGCAAAAGAATCATCTATGGTTTAATTTGGGGTGGCGCTCTTGGGAACTGGCTTGACCGCATTCGATTTCATCATGTGGTTGATTTTCTGGATTTTCGCATTTGGCCGGTATTTAACTTTGCTGACAGCTTCATCACGTGCGGAGTTGTCTTGCTGATGTATTTTGTGATTAGGGGCAAATAGTGATTCCAGAACTTTTTTCTTTTGGCCCGATTCATCTTCACTCATATGGACTTCTTGTCGCAATCGGGGTGGCAAGCGCCATCTATTTTGTCAAGCGAAACGCGCAAATCCAAGGTCTTAAACCTGATCTTGTCATCGACATTGCAACTGTAGTTGTGCTCGTCAGTTTTCTGGCCGCACGGCTTTTTTATGTCGCGCTTTACTTTGAATATTTTTTGAAAGCGCCCTTAGAAATTTTTATGATTTGGAAAGGGGGGCTCGTTCTTTACGGCGGCTGGCTAGGCGGACTTTTAACATTTTATCTATTTGCCCTAAGCAAGCAGATTTCTTTTTTGCGTCTGCTTGATTTATTTGTTCCGGCAATCGCTGTGGCGCAGGGTTTCGGCCGGGTTGGTTGTTTTTTAAATGGATGCTGCTATGGAACTGAAACCGAGCTGCCGTGGGGGATCAAGTACGCATTTCTTGCAGCTAAGGTGCATCCAACGCAGCTTTACGAATCGCTTTTTTGTTTTGCGCTCGCTGGATTTTTATTTTGGATCACTTCCAAACAGCCAAAGCCGGGAGTCATCAGCGGATTTCATTTTTTATTTTACGGTGTGGGGCGTTTCTTTTTGGAATTTATTCGGGGTGACCAGTCGAGGTCATTTTTTAATTTGACACTGCCGCAAGTGATGAGCATTTTTATCGTCACAAGCGGAATTATTTTACTCCTGAAAGCTTACTATGGATATGGCTCAAGATCAAAGCTGCTTCACCGTTCCGCTTGAGGAATCTGGAGTCCGCTTCGATGTTTATTGTGCGAAGGTTCTTCAGAAAAGTTTCTCACGAACCAAGATTAAAACGTTAATCGAGCTTGGCTCTATTCGTTTAAACGACAAAGCAGTCAAATCACACGCCAAAATATCTACTGGCGATGTGGTGACAGTTGCCATGCCGGAAGAGGCTCCGGTTCCAGAGCGCGGTGAGGCGATTGCCATTAGCGTGCTTTATGAAGACCGCGACTTGATTGTGGTGGACAAGCCTGCCGGGATGGTGGTGCATCCAGGTTGTGGAAATTTAAACGGAACACTAGTCAATGCGTTGATTTACCACTCAAGCTCACTTTCATCGATTGGTGATGAGCAGAACAGGCCTGGGATTGTTCACCGTCTTGATAAAGACACTTCAGGAGTTTTGGTTGTAGCAAAGAATGATTCTGCGCATCGGATTTTAGCTGAGCAATTTAAGACCCACGAAGTCAAGCGCGCTTATTGGGTGATTGTGAAGGGGATTGTGCAGCACGATGAAATGCGTTCTGAAGAGCCTTTGGGCCGCTCACTTGTGAACCGCAAAGTAGTTGTGATTCGTCATGACGATGGAAAAGAGTCAGTCACTAATTTTCGGGTGATTGAGCGGTTTAAAAAAACCACCTTTCTTGAAGCGCGCCCCGAAACAGGCAGGACACATCAAATTCGCGTCCATCTAAAAGGGCTTGGTTATCCGGTTTTGGGCGATTTGACTTATGGCGTTGCTTCACCCTTTATTTCACGTCAGGCACTTCACGCGCGTGAACTTGGTTTCCGTCATCCCACCAGCGGAAAAAATCTCTTGTTTTGTTCCGAGCTCCCCAAAGACATGATCCATCTGCTTGAGAGCATCAAAAAGTAGCAAGTCCCACTACTAAAATTTCTTCAGTCTTCCTTCAAGTCGAAAAATTAACGAGGAATGACGTTAACGCTAACTTCCAAATACGCAACTTGGTAAAATGGGATAACGCCTTGGGAATAAGTTTTCTTCCTTGACAACGAGAGAATCCATGTTAGATTACACATGTATAATAATTATTTGATAGTAATCCAATAGGTTACTTACGATGAATAAAAATACAATTCCGGGATTAGGCCAAAAAGAGGCGGAACTTGTTGCCCGCCTTACTTATGATAAAAGGAAGATCGTTCGGGCTGAGGAACTCTACTGCCTCCTTCCAGGGGTTAAATACAGGAAGCAATTTGTTTACAATCTTAAACAAAAAGGCCTTTTGACCCCTATTAAAAAAGGGGTCTATATCTTTACTCCGCTTGATTCGATTCCTTCCGGCCGCAGGGTTAATGAAATGCTTATCCCCCCGGTTTTTTTCCCCCGCAAAAACTATTACATCGGATATTCAACGATGTTTAACTACTACGGATTTATTGAACAGCTCTTCCAGGTGGTTTACGTCATTAATACTTCTTTGTGCCGGGAAAGGAATATCACCGGAATCACCTACAAATTCGTAAAAGTTTCCGAGGACCGGCTCTATGGCCTTGAATCCGTTAAAATCGAAGGCGCTGACGTCATGATCAGTTCCAGAGAAAGAACCTTGGTCGATTTAATTTATTTTAACAAGCCTGTCGGCGGCATTGTTCCCGCAACTCAAATTTTTAAACAGATTGCTGGGAAAAAAGAATGTAATCAGAGTAAGTTAATAGAATATGCGGCAAAATTCCCAAACATCACAACGAGGAAAAGAATCGGGTTGATTTTGGAAGGTATGGGAGTCAAAAAAAACCTTTTGCGACTGCTGATCAAAAGTGTTGAGAAAACAGCAGTCATTTCGTTAAACGGCTCCCGCAGGGGAGCCATTAATAAAACATGGAGAATTATTTCCGGTGCTTCACGAAAATAAGGAAGAATTTTTAGAGGTTTTAAAGCGGGCGGCTATGGGCAATGACTTTTATCTGCCGCACATTGAAAAAGACTATTACCTGACACTGATTTTGTCGCGAATCCATGATCTATCGGATGGCCTGATTTTCAAGGGCGGGACATGCCTCAATAAAATTTATTTTTCTTACTACAGATTGAGCGAAGACCTTGATTTCAGTATGCAGCTTCCGGCTTCAACGCTTACTCGCGGAATAAGACGGAAAGCGATTCAGCCGGTTAAAGATAAAATCAAAGAATTTGTGGAACAATTTGGAATCAAGCTCGATGAAACAGAGGAGCCGGGCAGGAACGAATCGAAGCAGTATCTTTACTATTTTATCTATTCATCCGCGTTAAGGCCGGTTCAAGAAAAGATCAAATTTGAAATTGGCCTTCGGTATAACCCTTTTTTGAAAACAGAAAAGCGAAAAGTGCGGCATCATTTTTTGCATTTGTTTACCGGTCAGCCGCTTTTTGACGGCGGAGAAGTCCGTTGCCTGGATCTGAAGGAAGTTGTCGCCGAAAAGTTGCGTGCCGCTGCGACCCGCAAAATTATTGCTCCGCGTGATTTCTACGACCTAGACTTTATTTTAAGAAAAGGATTTAAAATTACTGATCCGGAAGTCATGGAGTTGTTTCAAAAGAAACTTGCTGAGGATCGCGCGGATACCGATCTTGCCAAATACCTTATGAATCTTGGCCGGAAAGATGACGAAATCAAAGACATGCGCTCACGCATCAAAGAAGAGCTTTTTGAGGTCTTGACCGCCGATGAACGCAAAAATTTTGATCTCGATTCTGCCCTTAAGCGAATCAATAGTGTTTTTAAAGACGTTTGAAAATCGAAGCAGGCCAAGCAAGTACATCGAAACTGCAAAAAATTGGAAAAATTGGAGGCGTCCCTGTCACGGTCTGTTGCAGAAGTCAGTTTTTATGGCAGCACAAGGGCCAGAATTCCTTTGGGCTGAGCTTGTTGGTTGAAAAATGTACAAAAGGTGCGAAAAATGTGACAAATGGGGGGAGCTCACCAAGCCTAAAATTCTTGTTCTTCTTCAAGATAATCCAAAAACCAAAAGTAAAAAGGCTTTTACGTATCAGAAAGATATAAACACGGCAGATTACTTCTCAAAGGTTTTTCATAGGCTGCATGATTGTATCGAGGATATTGCAAAAGAAATAAGCCACGCGCCTGAACCGATAGAGCAAAGTTGGCGGATGGGACAATTAGGACAATTAGAGGACGGCAAAAAAAAGACGCTCGCTTTATTGATTGAAAATACTGCGAATTTGGCTGGTATGGAAATTGGGCAAACTGAGGAAAGAAAAATTTACATACGCCAGCTTCCTCCTAAGGTTTACTAAAATGAGAGACATCGAAGGCATAGACAAGGTTATCAGGAGTCTGAAGCCACATTGAAAGGCTATTGAAGCTGATTTTAATAAAGAAAATGAACGGTTCAAGGTTTTGATGTCAACGGGACATGATTTAATGGGCAGAGTTTTAAAATGTCATCTTATTATCGAACATTATCTCGACCGGTTTCTCGCTGCAAAACATCACATTGATAATATCGAAGACGCCCGATTAACCTTTTCACAAAAAGCTAAGCTCCTGCCCAATGCAGGGTCAGCTGTTTCCTTTGTTAAACCTGGAATACTGAAATTAAATGCCATACGAAATCGCTTTGGGCATCGATTGGAAGCGCATGTAGAAGTGGCTGAATTAGGCCCCATCAATGAAGTTTTGAAAGTAGCTCGACCAGGTGTTGATTTTGTTTCAGGCATTGAACGAATTGAAGCGTTTACCACCGTGGCTTGCACTTGGCTTCTCGTAAACAAAGTACAAATACAAAGGGGTCAATACAATACAAAGTACAAAGGGGTCATACAGTCATACAATACATACAAATACATACGAAGGGGTCAAGTCTTAGTTTTACATTTTACGGGCTAACGTGTAAATCTAAGATTTGACCCCTCGATGAATGCTAACAACGTTGACTGCGAGAAAAGATAAACCAAATAGGGAGAAAACTGTGGGGAACTTTTTGAAGAAGTTGTGGTCGCTTTTTGTTGCAAACGCTATTCGGTTAACAATAGCTGTTCTCGCGTTTGAAGTAGCTGAAACTGCTTTTCAGACAGTCGTCCTTTGTTTCTTGATAATTTTATACTTCTTGCTGACCGCATTTATGAATCATTGGGCAAACCACATAGCAGAATCCTCTCTGGAACGAGAGCAAAGATACAAAAGTCTCAGAGAACTTATGGGGAAGAATCTTTCGGATCAGGAGAAAGCGCAACACGAGACGATGATTGAAAACTCAAAAAACTATTGGCAGAAAACGAAGCAGGAAATGGGTTGGTTTCTTTTCTTTAATTGGCTCATTTTTATTGTTGCTGTCACTAAACTTATTAAGACTCTGATCCTTTAATGGAACGGCTCGCCAACCAACCAAGAAGCGGGGGTGAGCTCAGCGGGGCTATTTTAATATTCTTGAGGATCAGAAAACTCTCGAAGCCTTCAACCATGAATTACTCCAACTATTGGCTAAATCCAATTATGTGATCATTAATGTGACGTTAGACAAAGCATCGCACCTGAAACGATACAAATACCCCGACCATCCTTATGCCTATTGCGTTCACGTGATGTTGGAACGTTATGTATTCTGGCTAAATCAGTATCGAAAACAAGGCGACGTTTTGGCGGAAAGCAGAGGCAAAGAAGATTTGCATCTGAAGCGCGTCTACAGAACTATCTGGCAAGATGGGACTCTTTACAAGAAAGCGGACTTTTTTCAAGGAGCTCTTACTTCAAAGGAAATCAAGATCAAGCCAAAACTGAACAATATTGCTGGTCATCAAATCGCGGATCTGTTGGCTTATCCGTTACGAGAAAAGATGCTTCATGAAAAAAAGATTAGGATTCACAATTTCAAGGGAAAGTTCAGTGAGTTAATCTATAACGCGGTGGCTGGAAAAATACGAAGGGGGGCACACGGAAAATTAGAAGGCTATGGAGAAATTTTCATTGATTGAATTGAACAAAAAGGGCCAGGTTTCCCTGGCCTCAACTGATTTGCAGTTAACCTCCAATTGCTTGGATTACTCATAATGTACGGCCGTTTTTTGGTTTTTCAAGGGTTGTTTCCCCCAAAATTCAAAGTCCTCCTTAAAATTTCTTGCGATAGATAGACTTACCCCGGCGGGATGATGCCGTCTTCCAACCGCACATAAGCCCCTTTGAGCATCTCTGGGCAATTCCGCCGTCAAGTTTTTTGTTATTTCAAAGACGACCTTTTTTTGAGGAACAACAACTCTCCCGTCGTTAACTGATGACCATCTTCTTCAACATATTCCCAGCCTTCCAATTTAAGGCGCCGTTCAAGTTTTGATCTCTCGCACCAGAACGTGCGATAACCTTGAGATTCAAGGTCCGCCAACAATCCAGTGTCCGTGGGATAATCAAAATCCACATGCTTCTCAACTAATTGTTTCGATGACGGAACTGAATCAAGTGTCGAACTCTTCCGTCCACGAAATTTATCCCAAATGAACCACAGAGCGGCAATTCCGCCAAGAATCGTTGCTGCTATAAGCAAAAAACTCATCTGTTTTAGCCTCCTTTGACGTTTGACTCTTCTCTATTAGCGCTTGATTCATCATAACATCCCCGCTCGGGTATTGCGTGGTAGGCCGCAACTTTGAGCCGGCCGTTAAATGCGGTTTGCCAAACCAATAATTCTTAAGAGGTTGTTGTTGATACGCGGGCTGCTAACAGCGGGGGGTGCCGACCGGTTTAAATGTTTCGGAGGAATCGTTTGACGTCATCGTGGTTCCCAGCAAGGACAAATTCAATCAAATCATCTGCCCACCGAAACAGAATCCGAGAAAAGTTAGGATAATATTAGGAGGCGTTACCGGTACGGTCTGTTGCAGAAGTCAGCTTTTATGGCAACACAGGGGCTATGATTTCTTTGGGCTGAGCTTGTTGGTTGAAAAATGTACAAAAGGTGCGAAAAATGTGACAAAAGGGGTACAAAACACGAATCAGTTTCTTAAGATTGACCACCGAACAAGCCATGAGGAATTTCTTCCTGGCATTTTCAAGTCCCAAAGAGTAAAGCTTTCTGAATTTTAAGATCTCTTTGATATGCGCGTAAACCCCTTCTGCTTGTGTTTGTCTAAGAAGTTCCGCCGTGTTGCCTTCTTGGCTTTGGCGTCTTTGAATAGCGGCTTGAATGAGATCCTCATGAATCGATCTTTGAATCGTTCTCAATTTCACGGAAGTACATTGAAGCTTTTGTGCGCATAGGCGGCAATCTTTTTCCCGCGCCTGGTATTTCTTTTGGTGAGGATATTGAGAGTGGTACTGTTTGAATTTTAAGATCTTTCCTTCGGGACATATGAATTGATCCTTCTCGGAGTCATAACGAAAGCGGCTCCGATCAAACCCTCCTGTGTTATTGGGCTGAAACTTGACAGGGAGATAACCGGTTAGGAGCTGTTGATCCAAAAACTTCAGATTTTCAGCACTGTAGAACCCTTGATCGGCTCCCAGACTTTGAAAGAATAAACCGAAGGATTCCAAACATTGTTTGGTTTTGGCCATAATGGGCTTGAATAATTCAGCATCGTTTTTGTTTCCGTCATCCACTTGGGCATGAGTCATGATGCCGCAGGTTTCATCCACACTGGTGGAGGCCGGGCGCTTGGGAAACCAGGCTTTTTAGCAATTTTAGCCTCTGAGTCTCTCCTCATCGGTTGGGAGGAAGACGGCTGGAGAAGATTTGGGCCTGGATCTTGGGGGAAATCTTCTGAGGGATTGCTTGCGGTCATTTTTTCATAATGCGCCAGCACTCTGGGTTGAAGGGCTTCCAGAGAATCCAGCGAGGTATTAGCTTTTAACAGGGTGGAATCAATGGATTGATGATGTCCCTTGACGAGTTGATGACGGATACAAATCCCAAGAATATGATCAAAGACAGCTTGATAGACAGTCCTTGAGATTCTGTCTTTGCGTGTCCTTGAGATCGTAGAGTAAACCGGCGGGGCTTCATCCAAGTCATAGCCCAGGAACCAACGGATGGCAAGCGAGTCTTTGATCCGTCGTTGAAGAGCTCGATCCTCATGGATGCCTTCTAAGAATCCGATGAGCTCGATCTTGAAGAAGACCGCAGGGTCTAAAGAAGGCTGCCCTGTATGAGAGTAATACTCCTTGGCAAGGTCATAAATGAAACTAAAATCAATCGTACCATCGATTTTGCGGTAAAGGTCATTGGGACTGACCAGATCATCCAGGGAAAGGTGATGATATTCTTTCATCGAGTTTTTTTGCCCCATCATGTGCCGATTCCTCCTTTGATAGAAGGAGAATCGACTTTAAACGACAAATTTATTAGCCCTGACTTCTGCAACAGACCCTGTCAGTGCCAGGCTGAATCATTCTGAGAGTAAAAAATTTGGAAGTGTTACTGTGCGAGCTAGGCTCGCGCAGCATGGTACTTGTAGCAGGCTTTTCTGAGTCCTTGCAAGAGGAGGGTGCTTCCAGAACATTTAGCAATTCATAGCATTGAATGGCACTTAAAAGTCAAAAATTTGTCATAAAATTTGTTTCAAAATATTGACAATTTATAGTCCGTCCAGTATCCTTGCGTTAGAGCTAAAAAGCTTTGAAATAACCATAAGCTTTAAGGAGAGCAAACATGATTACCATTAATGAGAGATCAAGCATCGCGGCTTTAAGCGAACTTAGAACAAAGTCTGAAGAAATCTTAAAACAGCTTTCCAAGAACAAAGTTATTCTTCAAAAACATAACAAGCCTGTGGCGGTCATGCTTTCCTACCAGCAGTATTCGGCGCTTGAGGAACTGCTCAACAGGATTGAAGATTACACGCTGGGAATGACGGCCTTGGAAAGAGATAAGAAGACCTCTCCAAAAGATTTTGTTGATATCGAAGAATGGTAAGCTAATTTTTTGGAGTGTCCTATTCTGTGGAAAAGCCCCGATATAAAATCAAGCTTCATCCCGCTGTTATTCACAAAGACAGCAAGCGGTTCGATTCAGTTACCAAGGAAAAAATTAAGAAGAAGTGCATTGAGCTTTTGAGCTCTGAACCTGAAAAGGCCGGAGAACCGCTGCTTGGTCCCTTGAAGCAATACCGGAAGTTGAAAGTTTTTAATGATTACCGTGTGGTTTACCGGGTAGAGCGGCACGAGATTATCGTTTTCATCTTAGCGGTAGGTATCCGGCGTGACGCGGAAGTTTACGAGCTTGCTTTGAAACGTTTGAATAAAAATTAGATCCTTTTGCTGACCTTAAATTTTGAGGGGTGGTGCGGTCGGAGGTTTAAATTCTCTCACCCCGACCAGTTTTTTATAGCAGGAAAAATAAAAATCCTCCAATAAAATTTCCCCACTGAAAGTCACGCTTGAGAAGTATATAATCTCCTCCTATGCCGACTAAGTTAGCGGTGACGCCAAAGAGCGTGTATCAAAAGCTGGTTACGGACATCGGCGCTTTGTATTTGAGCACACGCAAAGCAATGGCCGAGTCCTACTGGAAAATGGGCCAGAGGATTATTGAGGTTGAACAAAATGGCGAGATCAAAACCAAATACGGCACTGCGCTTCTAGCGGATCTTTCAAGAGATTTATCCAAACGGTTTGGTACTGGATTTTCAGAGCGTAACTTACGCAGAATGAGACAGTTTTACCTCTCTGCGCCAATTCGGCCGCCGGCGGCCGAATTAAGTTTGAGTGGACACCTTGAGCTTCTCTCAGTTCGAGATGAGAAAAAACGAGATGCTCTTAAAAAGCGAATTGAAACAAAAGGGCTGAATCGAGCCGAGCTTCGCAAACTTCTCAGAAAAGAGATTTCGTCCACTTCAAAAAATAAAACTCGCGCAGCGAAACCTTTCAAATCACTCACGCCACCTGAAGACTTAAGACTCTACACTTATTTGAAGTCAGAAACTTCTACTCAAGAAGCGGCTGTCTTAATTGACTGTGGTTTTTATGTGTATCGCAACGTCACGAAGGCAGAACTTAAACGTGTGACACTCACAGACAAACCCGCCTATGTTTACAGCGCAGTTGTGGAGCGTGTCATTGACGGCGACACCCTTTGGGCGGTGATTGATCTTGGATTCGGGACGCGCATCCGCGAAAAACTCCGCCTGCGCGGCCTTGATTCACCGGAACTCAAAACCGTAAAGGGTGAAGAAGCAAAACGCTTTGTTGCCAAACTCTTAAAAGTTGATGCCCCTATTCTGATTAAGTCCACCAAAAACGATTTGTACGGAAGATTTGTCGCCGATGTTTTCTTTACCGACGAGAACCAAAACCAAATCTACCTCAATCAACTCCTTTTGGAAAAAGGCTTTGCCGTCCGCGCGTATTAACCGATGTTGATTAAGCCCAAAAGCAGGGAGCCAAATCCCTTCCACCCCAACATTTCTCCTGAATTCCAAAAAGGAGCTTTTGCCAAACGGGTAGGAGGGGTGTCATAATGCGTTTGGTGATGACAGGAGGATTTGGTGAATAAAATTAATGCAAATGAGCTTGCAAAAAGAATGTTTGTGCTGATTGAAGGCCAGCCTTTCGCGGTCCTTGAGGTAGCGTTTGTTTCTCCCTCTGCTCGAGGCGCTTCGACATTAGTTAAAATACGCGTGCGTCATCTCCTGACGCAGGCGGTTCAGGACAAAACATTTAAAGCGGGTGAGAAGGTTGAAGAAGCCGATGTGGAAGAACCTTCCTCCACATTTCTTTATGCCGATCAAGCAGGACTTCACTTTATGGATGACGAGTCTTACGAGCAATTTTCTTTTCAAAAAGAAAAATTGGGCGAGCTTGTAAACTACCTCAAGGAAAATATGAACGTTAAAGCGATTCGGTGGAATGGCGAGTACGTGACCATTGATCTTCCTGCTTACGTGGATTTAAAAGTGACGTCCGCAGAGCCAGCGCTCAGAGGTGATACGGCGGGAAGTGTGCAAAAGAAGGCAATTTTAGAAACCGGAATTGAAGCGAATATTCCAATGCACATTAAAGTTGGGGATTTGGTTCGTGTGAATACGCAAACAGGAGAAATTAGCGGCCGAGCCTAGTACGCTTTGACATTTGAAATTGGGTGTCCCAATTTCAAATGGCACAGTACCGCTACCACTAAAATCAAATGCCAGGCGGTACTAGTGGACGTCAACCTTAAGGAGTGCATACCACTTGATACAGTTGTTTTTCATGTCATCCTGAGCGCAGCGAAGGGTCTAGCGGATGCGAGATCCTTCACTTCGTTCAGGATGACACACTGGATGAAGTGGGATGCGCCCAACTTTAAGTTTGCATTTGATTTTATGAAGTCACTGCCTCATTTCTTTTTTTGTCATTCTGAAGAAGCCCCGCAAATTTATTCTGCGGGGCGAACTGAAGAATCTAGCGAACTCAGATCCTTCGCTGCGCTCAGGATGACATGAAAAACAACCGCATCAAGGATATACACCCATACTAGACTATAAAAATATTCTTTAAACTATTCGCCTGACCCTGCTCTTTTTGTTAGAATGCCCTGCAATTAATCATGTCTGACTCAAATTCAGTCTCTTCCAAAACATTACCACTTCATGAACGGCACCAAGCCTGCGGCGCGCACTTCGGCACTTTTGGCGGCTGGACAGTTCCCCTTTACTACACGAGTATTCTTGAAGAGCACGAAGCAGTGCGCACCGGCACTGGTATATTTGATGTTTCTCATATGGGTGAATTTGATGTAGAGGGAAAAGACGCCGGAAAAGTAATTAATCGCTGGATCACAAATGATTTGAGTAAAATTTCACCCGGCCAAGCAATTTATAGTCCGGTGTGTTTTGAGAATGGCGGGATTGTCGATGACGTGATTGTGTATTTGTTTCATCCGGAAAAATTCATGATTGTGGTAAACGCCTCAAACATCGAAAAAGATTTCAACTGGTTCCGCTCGCATCTAGTGGGGGAAGTGAAGCTTACCGACCAAAGTTCTCAAATTGCTCTTCTCGCCATCCAGGGGCCAAAAAGCCGGGATCTTATGGCCCAGGTTTTATCCATTGATTTGAGCGGTCTTTCTTATTATCATTTCACCTCGCTTGAGTCGCGGTTTGGCAGCATCACTGTTTCAGCAACTGGGTACACAGGTGAAGAAGGTTTTGAGCTGTTCTGTCCTGTGGGTCAAGTGAAGCAACTGTGGGATGAGTTGTTTCGAATTGGAAACTCCTTTGGTTTAAAACCCGTTGGATTTGGCGCGCGCGACACACTCCGGCTTGAAGTGAAAAATCTTCTTTACGGTCACGAAATGAGCGCTGAGACCACACCGTTAGAAGCGGGTCTTGGCTGGACGATTGGATGGACCAAGGAAGAATTTATTGGAAAGACTGCGCTTGTTGCTCAGCGCGAAAAGGGAATCAGCAAAAAGTTAGTGGGCTTTGAACTTTTAGACCGTGGTATTGCGCGCGAAGGATACGCCATTAAAATTGGTTCTCAAGTGATTGGTCAGGTTACAAGCGGGACATTTTCCCCGTCGCTTAAGAAAAACATCAGTTTAGGTTATGTGGATGTGATGCATTCAAAAATCGGACAGGAAATTTCAATTGAGATTCGCGGCCGCAACACGCGGGCGCAAATTATAAAAACCCCTTTTTATCAAGGTGGTAGGAGTGCAAAGCAGGTGAAAATATGATGATCCCATCAGATCTTAAATATGCCAAGACGCATGAATGGATTCGGAAAGCAGAAGGTTGCTCAACCGTTGGAATTACTGATTACGCGCAGCATGAAATCTCAGACGTTGTTTTTGTCGAGCTGCCTAAAGTAGGCGCGGTCGTGGAGCAGGGAAAGTCGGTTTGTATTGTTGAATCGGTTAAAGCTGCGTTTGATATTTACGCACCGGTTTCAGGAACGATCAAGGCAATCAACACACTTCTTGAGTCAGACCCTGCTTTAATTAATCAGGAGCCGTACCAAAAGGGCTGGTTGTTTGACCTTGTGCCGTCCCAACCAAGCCAGTTCGATTCACTTCTTTCAAAAGATCAATACGAACAAATGATTCGCCAAGGCGCTGCAAGTTAATTTAGTTTTTTTATTCTGAGGTCATTGTCATTCCCGCGAAAGCGGCACTCGCTCTCATAAAAATATTTTATTGAAAGCGAGTACAGTACCTAACAATCCATAAATATTTATGGGAAGTTAGGTGCGGGAATCCACTGTTCCTGGATCCCCGACAGAAGCGTTCGGGGATGACAAGGGTATTTTAATGGAAGCAAAGTACACAGTTTTTATTACGCGATCTTTTTCGATCATGTCATTAAAATTATGTTCTTTTGCCTGTGAAATGGCACTCCCTTACGAGGGCTACATGCTCCACTGTGTCATTCCCGCTCGCTGTTAGCGGGAATCCACTGTTCCTGGATCCCCGACAGAAGCGTTCGGGGATGACAAGGGTATTTTAATGGAAGCAAAGTACACAGTTTTTATTACGTAATAATTAATTTTCATTTTTTACATCGAAAGTGATTTGAAATGAGTTATTTTCCACTTACACGTGAAGATCAAGCAGAAATGCTTGAAACCATTGGCGTAGAGCATTTCGGTCAGTTGCTTCAAGCCATCCCACATGAAATTCGAAATCCAAAAATCGAGCTGCCGCTTCCACTAAGTGAACTCGAAGCCGAGCGCTGGTTTCGTTCCTACGCAGAACAAAATGCAACTTTAAAAACTCATCTTTCTTTTCTGGGCGCCGGCTGCTACGAACATTTTATTCCTTCCGTGGTGCGTCACGTGGCGGGCCGGGGAGAATTCTACACGTCCTACACGCCTTATCAGCCAGAAGCTTCTCAAGGGACGCTTCAAACGCTTTTTGAATATCAAAGTTTAATTTGCGAGCTCACCGGCCTTGATGTTTCAAACGGTTCTCATTATGACGGCGCTTCCGCTCTTGCCGAATGCGCCCTTATGGCGCTGCATCACACAGGCCGCACAAAAGTTTTGGTTTCTCAAAGTGTCCATCCGGAATATCGTGAAGTCACTCAAACTTATTTGTCTGGAACTTCGTTTCAAATGGAGCCATTTGGATTTGATTCAGAATTCCGTTTGGATTTAAGTGAAGTGAAGCAACGTTTAACTCCGGAAATTGCTGCTGTGATTGTGCAAAATCCAAATTTTTTTGGACTTGTCGAAGACCTTGAAGCTTTGGAGCGCGTAGTTCATGCGAATGGTTCACTTCTCATTTTGGCGGCGCATCCATTATCTTATGGCTGGTACAAATCTGCGCGGGAATGGAATGTTGACATTGCGTGCGGTGAAGGGCAGCCGCTTGGAATTCCTCCGAGTTTTGGCGGTCCGTGGCTTGGTTACATTGCCGTGACGCGGGCTTTGATGCGCCGCATTCCAGGTCGATTGGTTGGACTCACCAAAGACAGCGCCGGGCGCCGGGCGTTTTGCCTCACACTTCAGGCTCGCGAGCAGCACATTCGAAGAGAGCGCGCAAGCTCGAACATTTGCACCAATCAAGCCCTGTGTGCGGTAATGGCATGTGTGTATTTGGCAAGCTTGGGTAAGGAAGGGCTTAAGCGAATTGCAGAGCTTAATATGGAAAGCGCTTATTATTTGCGCGAAAAACTTTCAGAGCTTTCAAAAGTCCGGGTGCTGACCAAGGGAGCCATCTTTAATGAATTTGTGGTTGAACTTGAAACTTTTAGCGCTCAAGTCAATCAAGAATTACTCAAACGAAAAATAATTGGCGGGCTTGATCTCTCCCGTTATGATTCAAAACGTGGAAATCAGATGCTGATTTGCGCCACCGAGACAAAATCAAAAGAAGACCTCGACCAATTGGTTTTGGCTTTCAAGGAAGTGCTTGGTTAATGGCGTGGAAATCTACTCAGCTGTCATCCTGAGCCCTTCGCTGTGTCATCCTGAACGACACGTCTTGCGAGTGCGCACATCATCGTAGACGGACAACAAGTCCGTCACGATGAGTACTGGCGCATTAGCGCCGGCAAAAGCGCGAGTGAAGGATCTGAGTTTGCTAGATTCTTCGGGCTACGCCCTCAGAATGACATAGTTTACTTTTTAGCTGTCATCCTGAGCGAAGCGAAGGATCTAGCGCTCAGGGTAAACTCCGTGAAGGATCTGAGTTTGCTAGATTCTTCAGCCAAACTAATGACGGACAAGTCGGCTACGCTTCATCCGCCAGAGGGTGAATTCGTCCTTTTGGCGAAGAATGACATAAAATATGCAGAATCAGGTTGGTAACTAATGGAAATCAATTCAAACGTGATAAACAAAAACGAATCGCAATTTTTATTTGAAAAAAGCAGAAGCGGTAAAGAAGGTCTTTTTCTGCCAAATCGAAAATTGAGTCATCTTGATCTTGCGAAAGCGATTCCATCAAATCTAAAACGCTCTTCCGAAGCTCATCTCCCAGAGGTTTCAGAGCCGGAGCTGCTCCGCCACTTTGTTAATTTGTCGAAGAAAAATTTTAGCGTCGATACTCACTTTTATCCGCTCGGAAGCTGCACCATGAAATACAACCCCAAAATTCACGAGGACATTGCCCAAATTCCGGGTTTCAGTTTTGCCCACCCGCTTCAACCCGAAGCCCAGGTGCAGGGGTTTTTAAGGGTGCTTGGTGAATTAGCGCAGGCACTTTGCCAATTGACCGGGATGGATGAGTTTTCACTTCAACCCGCTGCAGGCGCTCACGGAGAACTCTTGGGTATGATGCTGACTCGGGCGTTTCACGCGTCACGAGGCGAACAGAAAAGGAATTTAGTTTTGGTTCCTGATTCAAGCCACGGAACCAATCCCGCATCTGCCGCTCAATATGGGTATGAAGTGGTGCAAATCCCCTCAAACTCCAAAGGATGCGTGGATCTCGCAGCGCTTGCAAGTGTGCTTGATGACCGGGTTGCTTGCCTTATGCTCACAAATCCCAATACACTCGGTCTTTTTGAAACAGAAATACTAAAAGTCAGAGACCTTGTGCGCTTAAAGGGCGCACTGCTTTATTATGATGGTGCAAATTTAAATGCGCTTCTTGGAAATGTTTGTCCCGGCAACATGGGTTTTGATATTGTGCACCTTAACTTACACAAAACATTTACGACACCTCACGGTGGAGGCGGTCCTGGGGCAGGGCCGGTGGGCGTCACTAAAGAACTTGCGCCATTTTTACCAAACCCTCAAATTGTGCAGCGCGATGGAAAGTGGATGCTCGATTACAATCGTCCTCAATCGATTGGAAAGGTTCGTTCTTTTTTTGGAAACACAGGTATTTTGCTCCGCGCTTACGTGTATATCCGGATGCTTGGTTTGGAAGGGCTTAAGCGGGTGAGTCACGATGCGGTGATTGCCGCCAATTATCTCAAGAAAAAATTGGGGCGTGTTTATGAGCTTGCGCATGAGGAAAGCTGCATGCATGAATTTGTTTTGTCAGCCTCAGAGCTTGCGACTCGCTACGGAGTTCACGCGGGTGACATTGGAAAACGTTTGCTTGATTATGGGTTTCACGCGCCCACAGTTCATTTTCCGCTTGTGGTTAAAGAAGCCATTATGATTGAGCCCACGGAAACAGAATCCAAAGAGACGCTTGACGCATTTTGTGAAGCGATGTTCAAAATTTTTAAAGAAGTGGAAGAGACTCCTGAGTTGGTTAAAACCGCACCCCACTCGATGCCAATTACTCGTCCAGATGAAGTCAATGCTGCGCGTCAGCCTGTTTTGAGTTTCCGTGATTTCAAATCAGACGAAGGACGTCCATGGGATTCTCAAAGCAGAGCTAAAGACAATTCCTCGCATGTCTGAGCTTGAATCTCACTCGCCGCATCTGCGATTGATTTTAGATTTGGCGCATGACGCTGCTTTCAATATGGAAGCAGATTCATTTCTTTTCAGGCGTCACATTGATGTCTGTTCCCAGGGTGTTACCCTTCGTTTTTACCGATTCTCTCGACCTGCCTTTACCGTGGGTTACGGTGATTGGCGTTTTTTTAATTGCGATCCACTGAGCGAGCTTTCTGTAGTGCGACGCCCAACTGGCGGCGGCGTGGTCCGTCATGGAGAAGATTTAAACTACACGCTTGTAGCGCCTATTCAAATCCATCCGGCTTTTGGCCGTGCGCGGGAAAGTTACGCCAAAATCCACGAACTTGTTAAAAGCACACTGCACATTTTTGGAATCGAAACCACTCTTTTTGATGATTTGAATTCTGTAAATTTTAAAACGAACCTCCCTCTCCCTCGCGAAGCAGAGGGAGAGGGCTGGGGTGAGGGTGATAAATCTGCGCAGTCAAGTTCCCCCTCACCCTACCCTCTCCCCCTTTGGGGGAAAGGGAAAAAGTGCAGAACTCAAATTAGCGATTGCGGTGGTCAAAAGAACTCTCTTTTTTGTTTTGACCAGCCAGTTTTTGGCGATTTGCTTTTAAATGGAAAAAAAGTGGCGGGAGCAGGACAGAAAAGGTCTCATGGCTATTTGCTTCATCAAGGTTCCATTGCCTGGAACTTACTTTGTGAAAAGCAAAGTTGTTTGACAAAGGAAGTGTTTCAGTATTCACTTGCTTTAGAATTCAGCAAACTGCTAGAGCTTTCGCTTCAGCCAGTCTCATTTTCAGCCGAAGAATTGAGCAGTATTGGTAACATTTTTCATCCCTCTGAGGTTTTAAGTGGACTCACCCGATCAAGTTCTCGAGAAAATTGCGAAGCTAACGCGGACAAATCCAAAATACAAGTTTGAGGCCTACGGCTTTGTGATGGCGGCGCTTCACTTTACGATGCGCAAAATCAAACCACCCCGCCACGTTTCAGGTCAAGAGCTTTGCGAGGGAATTCGCAAATATGCCATTGACCAATTTGGTCCGCTTGCCCGTACGGTGCTTGAGCATTGGGGGATTGATGCGACCGTTGATTTCGGACAAATTGTTTTTGCGTTGGTGAGTATTGGTTTGATGCGAAAAACGGATGAGGACTCGCTTGAAGACTTTAAAGCAGTTTATGAATTTAAGGATGCTTTTGCGAGCAAAGCGGTGTTTGAAGAATGACGCCCGAGTTTGATCGCCTGTTTTCAGAATTAAATCCAGAGCAAAAACAAGCGGTAACCGCACCTTACGACCAACCGCTGCTTGCGCTTGCCGGAGCGGGAAGCGGCAAGACGCGGATTTTAACGCTCCGAATTGCGCATTTAATCTCTCACCATCACGTCCCCCCATTTCATATTTTAGGCGTTACGTTTACAAACAAAGCAGCTGATGAAATGAAAAAGCGCGTGGCAAGGCTTGTGAATGCAGAGGTTTGGATTTCAACTTTTCACTCAACCTGCCTCAGGATTTTAAAACAGGATGGAAGTCACGTGGGGCTTGAGCGTAACTTCACCATTTATGACGACTACGATCAACTTGCCCTGATTAAAGAATGTCTCAAGGAACTCGCTAAGGATGAGCAAGAGATTAATCCAAAAGGTGTGCGTGAAGAGATTAGCCGCTCAAAGGATTTTCTTTTAACACCGGCAGCCTACCGGGAGCAGGCGGAAGATGGTTTTGAACATGCGGTCGCCGAAGTCTATGAACTTTATGAGCAAAAATTAAAACGCGCAAATGCCTGCGACTTTGGCGATTTAATTTACAAAACAGTTTTGTTGTTTGACAGCTCTGAAGAAGTGTTGAGAAGATGGCGGCACCGGTTCCAGTTTGTGTTAATTGATGAATATCAGGACACCAATCACGCGCAATACAGATTGGTTCAGCATTTGGCGAGTCACGAGCGGCGAATCACAGTAGTGGGCGACCCAGACCAATCTATTTATGCCTGGCGGGGTGCAGACATTCGCAATATTTTGAATTTTGAAAATGATTATTCAGGCTGCCACGTGGTAAAGTTGGAGCAAAATTACCGCTCTTCAGCAAATATTTTGCAAGCCGCTAATTCGTTAATTGAGTCGAATCTCTTAAGAAAACCAAAGTCACTTTGGACAGAGCGTCCTGCCGGTGAAAAAATTGTTCTTTATGAAGCTCAAGATGAAAAGGACGAAGCAGCATTTGTTGTTCGGGAAGTTTTGGGGCATCAAGAGCAGGGGCGGACATTAGCCGAAATGGTTGTTTTCTACCGATTGCATGCTCAGTCGCGGGTGATTGAAGAGGCGCTTAGAAAATACAAAATCCCATACCGGATTGTGGGTGGAATCCGTTTTTATGACCGCAAAGAAATTAAAGACCTCATCGCATATTTAAAAATCATCATGTCTGAAAATGACGAACTCAGTTTGAAGCGGGTCATCAACACGCCGAATCGCGGCATTGGAAAAAAAAGTTTGGAATCCTTAGAGGACTTTGCTAGAAAAAATAATCTCAATTTAAACCAAACACTTAAAATGCTGAATCAAGTGAATGGAGTAGGAGCAAAAGCAAAGTCGTCGCTTCATGGTTTTTTTAGGGCAATTGAGTTATTGAGGAAGCAAAAAGAATCACTTTCTGTTAGCGCGCTCTTAAAAGAAGTGCTTCAATCGACTGGGTATCAGAGAGCGCTTGAAATGGAACGAACGCTTGAGTCACAGGTTCGCCTTGACAACATTAAAGAGTTTTTTTCTGCCATTCATGATTTTGAAGCGGACTGGGTTCGTTCGGATGAAGGTAACACGGGGGCTCGCGAATTTAAGTTTCAAGGGATGCTTGCGCAATTCCTAGAGACCATTAGTCTTACGACAGATTTGGATGGCTGGGACGTTGGCAGTAATAGTTTGACGCTCATGACACTTCACTCCGCAAAAGGGCTTGAATTTCCAATTGTGTACATGGTCGGAATGGAGGAAGAAATATTTCCACACGTGAACGTATTTAGTCAGGATTCAGAGGATTTAGAAGAGGAGCGCCGCTTGTGTTACGTAGGCATGACGCGTGCCAAAGAGAAACTCACCTTTACCTATGCAAACTCTAGGCGGCTCTACGGCACTCAGAAATTTAATTTACCATCCCGATTTTTAAGTGAAATTCCATCCACTCTATTGTCCGGGTCAAATGACTGGATTTCCAGAAGCACAGATTTTGAAGACATCAGAATTGTTGACGATGATGAAGATGACACCAAACGTCGCATTTTGTTTGACTAGTGCCTTACTCCATTAATTTTATTTATGGGAATAAGGCACTGTACCGAATACCCCAAAAATCAAATGAAACTCGGTGCTAAGCATTCTGAGATTTTTTAGTGGAACAGACGCCACATTTTAAAACCTACCAAAAGATTCGAAACTGGCTCACGCTTGGCAGCCTGATTTATTCGTTTTTAATTTTGCTTAGCGCTGTTCGTTTATCTTCCGCTTTTTATGAATGGTCTTCACACGTTTCATCAAACCGTTTTGTCCTCATGTTGGTTTATTTTTTTCTGTTTTCTGCATATTCAACACTTTGCTCGCTTCCACTCTCATTTTATTCCGGATTTATTTTGGAGCATCAGTTTCATTTATCCAATCAAATAGTTTTATTATGGATTTGGGATTGGCTTAAGAAACAAGTCTTGTCTTTTACGCTCGGCTGTTTTCTCATCTCAATTTTTTACTGGATTGTGTGGAATCGTCCTCTTGACTGGTGGTTTTTGACTTGGTTTGGATATTTAATTATGAGTTTTGTACTTGGAAAACTTTTCCCCCTTCTGATTATTCCCTTATTTTATAAATATGGAGAGGTTTCCAATCAGGAAATTAGAAATCGAATTGAGAAACTTGCAAGCCGCTTTGGCTTTCCTGTCAAAAATATTTTTTCAATTAATTTAAGCAAGACCACCAAAAAGGCTAATGCCATGTTTGTAGGATTTGGACGGTCCCGCCGAATTGTTTTGAGCGACACACTCATCCAATCATTTTCCCCCAGTGAAATTGAAACGGTGGTCGCGCATGAATTGGGTCACGAGCGGCACAAGGACATCTGGAAGCATTTGGGTTTTTCAGCCGTGCTTTCCTTTTTATTTTTCTGGTTCACATATTATTTTCTTGAACCTTATTTAAGTGCCGTTGGTTTTGAGGGGGTTCGTGACATTCGAGCACTTCCCACCCTGTCTCTTTTTCTTTTTGCGTTTCAATTAATTCTTCTTCCGCTTTCAAGTACTTTTTCCAGGAAGCTTGAGCGGCACGCAGATCAATTTGCGCTTGAATCAACCCAAATGCATTCTGATTTTGTTTCTGCGCTCAAAAAATTGGGCAACCTGAATCTTGCTGACCCCAAGCCTCATCCACTTGTCGAATTTGTCCTCTATGACCATCCCGCAATCGGCAAAAGAATCAGAATGGCAGAGGAATTTGGACTTAAAGGCAGGTGACAAAGTGATGCCTAGAGCAATCTTTTTTTTAATCGCAATTTTAATTCTTTGCCAGTCACCCAGAATTTTATTGGCTGAGGATAATTCTGAAACACTCATTAGCAAGGCTGATATTTTATTAGAGCAAAAAGCTTATGAACCGGGTATTTCTGTTTTAGAAATCGTACTCAAGAAAAATCCAGACCAGCCTAAAGCCTTGGGCAAGCTCCTTCAAGCTTATGACGATTACAGTAAAAAATTACTTGAAAAGGGACAATTTGAAAAAGCATCTCGCTACATTGAGAAAATGGACCCGATTTTAGAAAAACTTGAGAAAAATCCGCTTCCTAATTTCACAACAGATGAATCTGGCATCCAAACGAGAATCGCGCGGGAGCGGGCGAGCATCGAATCATTTTTACAGGAACAGGGAAAGGGTCAGGCCGAGCAGGTGGTCAAACTCGATGCCGGACGGGAGCAATACAATGAAGCCGTAAAGCATTTTCAAAAGCATGAGTATGACATTGCTGAAGAACTTCTCGTCGATTCAATTAGTTACGACGATAAAAATGCATATGCCTATGAACTCATGGGTGAAATTGCGAATTTGCGGCAGGACATGGAGAAGGCAGGGCTCTATTACCGAAAAGCTTTTTCACTCAATCCAGATCCCCGTTTACGCATTCGTTTGGAACAAATTGATAAAGAAGGGGCGATTGACAAATCGCAGCAGCAATATGCTGACGAACATTTCATTATTCGCTACCGGAGAAACGGTAAGTTTGAGGGTTCTGAAATTCGGGAACTTTTGCGCGCTGCATACAGGAGCATTTCCCAGGAATTTGGTTTTTACCCCAAGCATCAAATTACAGTGACCCTTTACGACCGAGACGAATTTGAAAGTTTGTACGGTCAGCTTCCTCACTGGCTGGTTGCGATGTTTGACGGAAAAATCAGACTCCCTGTATATTCCGAGAATGCGACTCAGTCTGACTTGGTGCGCTACGTCAATCACGAACTGACGCATGCATTTGTATTGAACATAAGTGAGCTTAAGTGTCCGGTGTGGCTCAATGAAGGTCTTGCACAGTACTTTGAAAACAAAATAAAACCGATTGTGCTGGATGGTCTGAGAATTGCAGTGCGCAAGAATGCTTTGGCTGATCTCAACGAACTGATGGTGACTAAATTTTCTGAGGTCTCTTCACATGAGTTGGTTGGTTTGTATTACCTTCAATCGTTTTCAATTACGTTAAAGTTAATGGACGATTTTGGTGCCTACAAAATGAAGCAGCTTTTGATTGAGCTTGGAAAGGGGAAGCAATTTTTGGAAGCTTTTGAAACCGTGTATGGCCGGTCATTTTGGGACTTTGCCTCTGATTGGAAAAAAGAAGTCATGAGCGAGTTGAAATAAAATGCATCTAAATAGTTACAGGCTAACCACTTAGATTTATTTGACAGAAGACACTTGATCGATTAGAATACCGCCCTTCAAAAAGAAAGAGTGAAAGGGGAAGCAAGTGTCTGATTACGCAGTCGTACAAGTAGGAACACATCAATATCGAGTAACTCCCAATACTATTTTTGATGTTGAGCGATTTGATTTTCCAGAAGGAGATCAAAAGGAAATCTCACTCGACCAAGTCTTGGTATTCAGCCGAAATAATGAGTCGCAGATTGGAACTCCATTCGTTTCAAAAGCCCGTGTGATTTGTGAAATATTGGGTGAATTTAAACAACCCAAGGTGATTTCTTTTAAGTTTAAAAGACGTCGTGGTTACCGGCGTAAAAAAGGTCATCGTCAGAGAGCAGTTCGGCTTCAGGTTAAATCAATTCAAGCGGATTAAAAAATGGCACATACAAAAAGTCAAGGCAGTACAACAAACGGGCGCGATTCAAATCCCCAAAGTCTCGGGGTGAAAGCGTTTTCTGGTCAGTTTGTCCGAACCGGTTCCATCATTATTAGGCAAAGAGGCACCCGGTACCGGGCTGGGCGATATGTGGCTCGGGGAAATGACGACACATTGTTTGCGCTTCGGGATGGAATTGTTCAGTTCAAGCCCAATCGGACCGTTTTTTTGAACATAGCCAATAATTAAAGACCCAAGTTACGAAATTTAAAAAAAAGGCTGATGAGGGCAAGAATAATTGCTCAAATCAGTCTTTTTTATTTTCAATCTTTAATCCGTAAAATTCGTAACTGCTTAGCCTATTGAAGTTCATAACAGGCTTGTCATCCTGAACGCAGTGAAGGATCTAGATTCGCCAGATTCTTCAGTTCGCCCCGCAGAATAAATTTACGGGGCTCCTTCAGAATGACATAGTTTGTGAA